>JAIORY010000304.1 GCA_021107915.1 Bacteroidales bacterium
GAATTACCAACTTGGGGAAATATATCGAATGGAACGCAATGGTCTGATCTTTTTGATTTGAATGAAAACGTAATGTATCTTTCTTTATATCGCGACTTCGATAATATAGTGCAGGTTGATGTGGAAAATTTTGAGTTCAGAAATTACGGTGATTTTATAATTGATGAACAATTGGAAATTGATGAAAATGGCAACAACATCAATGAACCCGGAGAATCAGTTGATATAATTCTATCCTTAACTGTAGATTTTATTTCAACAGGTGTAAATGGAACAATTTCCAGTTTAAATCCGGATATTGTCATCGTTTCACCTACAGGAAATTTTGGTGATATCAATCCCGATGAGATTATTTCTAATATTAATGATCCATTTGAGATTGAGATTTCTGAGGATGCTGTTTCGCAAGATGTGGTTTTAAATTTATCTTTAACTACCGATTATGATTATGTTTTTGAAACAGAGATCATGATCACAATAACCGATATAACCTCTATTGATGACAATATTGATAACGCTACAAATCAAATGTATATGTTGCAAAATTATCCCAATCCGTTTAATCAAAGTACAACTATTTCTTTTCAAATTAACAAGGAACAAAACGGACCAATAGAATTGGAAATTTATAATTTGAAGGGAAAAAAAGTGAAAGATATTCCCTCAGGTTTTTTTCATTCTAAACATATTGAAGGACGAGAGGGAAAAACTTATTCAATCTTATGGGACGGAACAGATGATACCGGAAAACCTGTTTGTTCAGGAATATATTTAAATAGCCTTAATATTGATCACAAACCGGTTGCTACAAAACGAATGATTCTAATAAAATAAAAAATCATGAAAACAAGAATTATATTTACTATTACAGCAGCTTTGATGTTTTTAAATATTACTATTTCTCAACAAATAAGTGTTTTGAGCGATCCTCTTTTTAATAATCCTGAAGGTATTATTTACGATGAAGAAGCAAATCAATATTTCGTCGGGAATGCCGAAGATGGCAAATTGCTTATTATTGACAGTCTGAACAATGTTAGTGTTTTTAAAGAAAACATAGGGGCAGATATGATTATGGCATTTGAAATTGTCGGTGATTCTTTGCTTATTTCCACTAATTATCCAAGGTCGTTAACTTGTATCAATAAAAACTCAGGGGATCCAATTTATCAATTGAACCTTAATCCAATTGCCAGTTCCTGTTCGCAAACGACTTATGATGAAAGGACCGGATATTTATATATTGTTGATCAGTATGGAGCTATATTAAAAGCGGATGTTGAAAACGCGTGTTGTCATGTATTTGCCGGCAATAACCTGCCGGATGGATCACAAACGATAGAACTTGATACCATAGCAAATCGCCTGATATTGTTTTCCTGGCCAACATCAGTCATAACATTTATAAATATCAACGACTCAACAGATGTAACAAATGGCCCGAATACCAACACTAAAAAATATCTTTGCTCAACCAAGGATGATGATGAATATATTTATGTTTCCTCATGGGAAGGGCATAAAGTGATGAAAATGCACATAGATTCATTGGATAATGCTGAAATTTTTTGCGATGAATCATTATATCAACCGGCGGGAATAACCTATAATCCGGTTGAAGATGAATTTGCCGTTTGCAACAATGGTAACAATACTATTACTTTTATAATGGTGAGCGATACAATTACAAATACAGAGACTTTCGCAAATGCCTCTATAAATGAAATAAAAATAATTTATAATCCCTCATCAAATAAAATCAAAGTGATATTTGATGCTACTCCTCATAAGGAATACCAGGTAAGTATAATTGATATGATGGGCAGAAATTTGGTTAATAAAACTATTGATATTACCGCTATGGGAATGAACAGCACACAATTAAGTACAGCCGGTTTACAAAAAGGGATTTATCTTGTGCAATTGAGAACTATTGATTCCATTATCGGTGTAGAAAAAATTATATTGAAATAAAAATAAAAATGAAAACTATTTACTTAACAATTGGCTTTATACTGATAAGCTTTGTTGGTTTAGCACAAAACCTTCTTAACAACCCCGAAAGCGTGGTTTATGATTCTGTAAACAACCGATATTTAGTTTCCAATTTTGAGGACGGATGTATCATTCAGATCGATAGCCTTGAAAACCAGAATTATTTCACACAGGGACTTGTTCATATTGCAGGTTTACATATTGTCGGAAATACATTGTTCGCAGGGTCTTACCAAGGGTCTGATACAGGAGTGGTAGGATATGATTTAACAACCGCTGATATGATATTTAAGGTCAAACCGCCCAGAATGTTATTGGCTAACGGTATTACTTCCGATACATTAGGATACTTATATGTAACTGAATATTTCGGTGATAAAATCTTTAAAATCAGAATATGTGATAGTCTCTGTACAACTTTTGTCAGTTCAGGTTTAAATATGCCAAATGGAATAATTTCCGACCCGTCCAATAACAGGTTTTTGGTTATGAACGAAGGTTGGGCTAATGCACCAATTGTTGCAATCAATCTTGAAGATCCAACTCTTACAACAGTTGTAGAAACAAATATAAGTTCAACTGATGGATTGACAACTGATAATAATGGAAATACATATTTTTCGTCATGGGCAACCAATAAAATATATAGGTACGATGAAACATTTGCAAATCCACCAGAAATAGTTTCAAGCTGGCATAGCGGACCGGCAGATATATTTTTTAATAAACTGGCTAATATTCTGGCTGTACCTAATTTTAATTCAAATTCTGTCGATTTTATTCAAATTACTTTTACAGATCAAAATGAGATTAATAATAATATCAAAACGTATAAAATAATTAAGCAGTAACTCATATATACAACAGACAATGAAAACACAAAAATTAAATTTAATAACAAAAACATTACTTATCATAATAATAAGTGTTTTTGTAATGAGCACATTTGACTTACAAGCCGGTGAGGATAATAAAATTGTAATTGGTGAAAAAGAAACTATTTACTCCAAGGTGCTGGATGAGGATAGAACAATGCTAATTTACCTTCCACAAACTTATGATTTTTCAACAAACAATTATCCTGTAATGTATTTACTTGATGGTGGTTTTCATTTCCATCATACAAGCGGTATTGTACAGTTTTTGGCAGCTCAGGGTGCAATACCTGAGATGATAGTTGTGGCTGTAACAAATGTTGACAGAAACAGGGATTTTTCCCCTAATCATGTTGATAATGTTCCTACATCCGGTGGTGCTGAAAAATTCTTGTCATTTTTATCAGAAGAGTTAAAGCCATACATTGATAAAAATTACAAAACCCAACAATATAATATTCTTGTGGGTCATTCTTTTGGTGGAACTTTTGCTACTTATGCTTTAATGGAAAAGCCGGATTTATTTAATGCATATATTGCAATAAGTCCGTATTTGATGTTTGATGATAATTCATTAGTGAGAAAAACCGAAAAACATTTAAAAGCAAAATATACCAATGTGCAATTTTATATGACTCTTGGTGATGAACCAGCTTATATAGAGTGTCTTGAAGAATTTGAAAATATTATAAAATCAAAATCTCCGAAAGGTTTTGAGTTTTCTTATGTTCAAATGAAAGATGAAGGTCATGGGTCAATTCCTCATCTAAGTATTTATAACGGACTTAAGTCAATATATTCAGATGGGCGATTGCCTGAGGGGATATTTAATGAAGGACTGGCAGCAATTGATAATCATTACAAAAAGGTGTCGGACATATTTGGTTATGAAATAAAAACTCCGGAAAATATAATAAATAGACTTGGTTATTTTTATTTACAGACCGATAAAGATATTAATATGGCAATAAAAACTTTTAAAGAAAATGTAAAGCGTTATCCAAAATCATCAAATGTTTATGATAGTCTTGGCGAGGCTTTTGAAAAAAACGGACAAAACGAAAAAGCTGAAAAAAACTATCAAAAAGCTGTTACGATAGCTGTTCTACAACAACATCCAAATTTGAATGTTTATATTATTAACTTACAAAGAGTTCAGGAAAGTCTTGGAGAAAAATGATTTCGTAAATTTTTCCGGCATAACAGGTAATAGAGAAAGTAATGTACAAAAATTCATCTTTTTTAAATCCTACATCTTCAACAGAACGTATTGTATCTCTTGATGCTTTGCGTGGCTTTGCCATTCTCGGGATTCTAATTATGAATATTCAAAGTTTTTCGATGATAAGTGCGGCGTATGTTAATCCAATTGCTTTTGGCGATTTTACAGGCGTTAATAAATGGATTTGGATTTTGAGTCATGTTTTTGCTGACCAGAAATTCATGCCAATTTTTGCAATGCTATTTGGAGCCGGCATTGTACTAATGAGCGAAAGACTTGATCAAAAAGGGAAAAACACAGCTGCTTTACATTATCGGCGGATGATGTGGTTGGTAATTATTGGTTTAGTACATGCATATTTCCTTTGGTACGGCGATATATTATTTACTTATGCAATATGTGGATTATTAGTTTTTCTGTTCAGAAAACTAACATCAAAATGGTTATTGATAATTGGGGTCTTAATATTTTCAATTTCATCTTTTTTATACTTATTCTTTGGATTGTCAATGCCCTATTGGCCGAATGAAGTTTTAGAACATAGTATTAACAGTTGGTATCCTCCAGAAACTAATGTTCTTAATGAAATTACAAATTATCAAGGTAATTGGATTCAACAAATGAACAGTAGGATTTCAATGGCATTTTTTATCCAAACCAATATGTTCTTTATGAAAGTAGCCTGGAAAACAATTGGATTAATGCTAATAGGAATGGCACTTTACAAATGGGGTGTATTTTCTGCAGAACTATCAAAAAAGGCATATATAAAAGGAACCGTTTTTGGGTTTGTTTTTGGGTTTCCATTAGTTGTCATTGGTGTTGTTTCAAATATTAATGCAAACTGGTCTTTTGAGTATTCAATGTTCTTTGGGTCTCAGTTCAATTATTGGGGTGGTGTTTTTGTGAGCTTCGGTTATATATCGTTGATTATGATTTTAGTTAAGTCAAAATACATAAATAGTATTATAAAGTCTTTTAGTGCAGTTGGACGAATGGCGTTGTCGAATTATTTACTTCAGACAATTATTTGCACTACAATTTTTTATGGACATGGATTTGGATTTTTCGCGAAAGCAAATAGAATTGAACAAATTATTATTGTTTTAATAATTTGGTTGTTTCAATTAATTGCATCTACAGTTTATCTAAAATATTTTCGTTATGGGCCATTTGAGTGGTTTTGGCGTTCATTGAGTTATAATAAAATTCAATCATTCAGAAAGAAATAATAAAATCTACAATTGCTTAAAATAGCAGGTCTTTTCGGGAAAAAGAAAAATTTTAATAGGATACAACTGATAAAGATTTATTATTTGATTAAATTTGTAGGGGTTATTGCAAAATGCGACCACTTCAAAATAATAAAGATTAATTAAAATAATTTCTCATGAAAAAGCAACAAACTATCTCAGGAAAAATCGTTGACATCGTTAATCAAAAAATATTTGAAGGTACAATTATCATTGACAATGGGAAAATAATTTCTGTGAAAGAAGAAAACAACAATCAAAATAAATTTATTATTCCCGGATTAATCGATTCACATATTCACGTGGAAAGTTCGATGCTTATCCCTTCGGAGTTTGCAAGGCTGGCAGTTACTCACGGGACTGTGGCAACGGTTTCTGATCCTCACGAAATAGCCAATGTGCTTGGGATTGACGGAATAAAATATATGATTGAAAACGGAAAAAAAGTTCCGTTTAAATTTTATTTTGGAGCTTCATCTTGTGTTCCTGCAACTCCTTTTGAAACTTCCGGAGCTACTCTCGGAATTCCTGAAACTGAAGAATTATTAAAAATGGATGAGATAAAATATCTTTCGGAAATGATGAATTTTCCCGGAGTTTTATTTGATGATGTTGAGGTAATGAAAAAACTTGCTTTGGCCAAAAAATATAATAAACCTATTGATGGTCATGCCCCGGGAGTGAAAGGCAAAGATGCTGAAAAATATATCTCGGCAGGTATTTCTACCGATCACGAATGTTTTACTTTGGAAGAAGCTCTGGATAAAGTAAAACTTGGAATGTTTATTTTAATTAGAGAAGGTAGTGCTGCTAAAAATTTTGATGCTTTAATAAGCCTGATGGAAAAATATCCTGATAAAGTAATGTTTTGTTCAGACGACCGGCACCCAAACGATCTGGAAAAAGGACATATTAACGAACTTGTAAAACGTGCGATAAAATGTGGATACGATCCTTTGAAAGTTTTAAGAAGTTGTACTTATAATCCGGTGAAACATTACAATTTGGATGTGGGTTTACTTCAGGAAGGTAATAATGCAGATTTTGTAATTATTGATAATCTTAAAGATTTTAATATTCTTGAAACTTATATTGATGGTGAAAAAGTAGCTGAAAATGGCAAGTCTTTGATTAATTCAGTTGAGGAAGATACTCCGAATAAATTTAATGCTTCTGAGATTACAGTAAATGCTCTGAAACTTCATCCCGAAAAGGGAAAGATAAAAGTTATTGAAGCATTGGAAGGACAGCTTGTTACAAATAAAATTATTTGTGAACCCAAAATCTGTGAAAACAATATTGTCAGTGATGTTGAAAATGATATTTTAAAACTTGTGGTGATGAATCGTTATGAGGCTGCAAAACCGGCAATTGCGTTTATCAAAAATTTTGGATTACAAAAGGGAGCAATTGCTTCAACGGTTGCTCACGACAGTCATAATATTGTTGCAGTTGGTGTGGATGATACTGATATCGCCAAAGCTATAAATCTACTTGTTAATGAAAAAGGCGGAGTGTCGATTGTAAATGGAAATGATAATTCTGTTTTGCCTTTGCCCGTAGCAGGAATAATGTCGAATAAAGATGCTTACAAAGTAGCCTCGGAATATGAAATGATAGACAAGAAAGCCAAAGAACTCGGTTCTAAATTAAATGCTCCCTACATGACTTTGTCTTTTATGGCATTATTGGTTATACCTGAATTAAAATTGAGTGATAAAGGATTATTTGACGGAACAAAATTTGAATTTTCACCCTTATTTGAGGATTAATGCAAGAATTTTTTAAATTTCTTTTAAGTCCTCTTATTCAATAACATATATTTATTTAAATAAATATACATATATTTGTTTTCATCTTATATTCATTTTTATATATCTTTGCAATAATTATTCATATTAATAAAAAAATAAATCATGGTTAAACCAAAACTTAACGTCGAAAAACTGGATAGAGCTGCAAGAAGACTGAGATCTATTGCACATCCAATGAGAATAGCAATTATTGACCTTTTAAGCTCAAATGAGAAAATGAATGTTACCCAACTTTACGAAAGTTTGGGAATAGAACAAGCTGCTACTTCTCATCATCTTAATATTTTAAGAAATAGTGGTATTTTATCTTCTAAAAGAGATGGAAAAATGATTTTTTATTTTTTACAAACAAAAGTACTTGTTGAAATAATTGATTGTATAAACAGGTGCGACGAAGCTTAAGGAAGAACATTGAGTTCGGTTTTTAAGGACATTAATTTAAAAGATTGCCACAGATTATCATAGGTTCAATTTTTAGAAATCTGTGGTTTTTTATAGTTTTTTGATTTTTTAAAGCGAACTCAATTTTTGTTTTTACAATTCCCAATTTTCCTCAATATCCCAATTAGCACGTACATTTAAAGTATTTTTAAAATAATATACTTTTTCAGGAGGAATATTTTTTATATAATCACCTGTGTCCCATCTGCCGTTATTATTAGTATCAAGAATAAGTTTGAGCTTATATGCATTGGGATCGAGATATTCAATAATGATAATTCCATCTTCAGAAACATTTATTTCCTTTAAGATATTTTCCCTGTCGTCCAAAAGTTGTAAAATATAATTACTTCCGTTTTTTGTGTTAGTTATATTTATTTGAAGTGTTCCATAGTTTTGCAATTCTTTGATCTGAAAATATATAGATGCAGAATCATTACTGTATCCAAGAATGTCGGTAAAAACAGAATCAGGGAAAAATAATTCATAACTTTCGGCTTCTTCAAGCTTTTCTTTAATAATAAATTTTCTTTTTATTGAATCAGTAAATTCAATTTCCGGAACAATTGTGTCTTTTTCTTTTTTAATAAGAAGAACTTTTTCCAGTTCATATTTTTCTAAAGGATAGGTGAATTCGAGTTTTAATTCGGTATTAAGATTTAAATAATTATTTTGGATATTTGTTTTGTGCTTTAATGAAGAAATTTTTTCGGGAATGTCTTCTTCATCCTTTGGTTTTTTCTTTTCTTCTTTGAAAAGAACTATTTCAGTAGTATCAAGAATTAAAGAATCCTGACTGATTTTAAATAAAAGTGTGTCGGGATAATTTTTGCTAAGCCAGTAAGTCATAGTATCCTTGCCGGGATTTAAATCTTCAATTACCTGACAATCTTTTCCAAATGTATAATTCAAAGTTTCAATTTTCAGGTCTTTGGTTGGGAACTTAAACACAAAATTTATTTCTCCTTCCCTTACAAGTTTAACAGAAGTTAGGTGCTGAGTTGAATCAATTTCATCAAATAAATAAAGATAATAAAAATAATGTATTTTAGATTTATTTATAGAATCCACCTTGAACTCTTCTCTTATCAGGCTGTCTTTTTGTATATCACTAAGTATGGTGTCATTTATTAAACTATCAGAGATGACAAATGATTTGAAAAACTCAGGCATAAGCAAACTATCAAGAAAAGCAATTTTCTCATTTGGAAGATCATAAAGATAATTACTGTTGGCATCTTTTAGTACAAATATTTTGTAACTATCGTTTTTCAAATTTTTTAACTGAAAATTACCATTTTCATCAGTTTTGGCAATATAATATGGTCTCGAAAGATATGGTATTGAATCAAAAGGAATTGTATCGTTTATGTCGAGATAAAGCATAACAAAAATTTCTTCCATCTCGGGTTGAAGATTAAAAGCATCAAGGACTTTTCCTTTTATGGTTAGTGAGTCAAGTGTTGCACCGGTTGCAAATACATAATGAAAATCCAATAGTGGGTTTTTTTCGGTGATGTCTTTAATTGCATCGCCAAAAAAGAGAGTGTAAGTAATATTTTGCTTTAATTCGTCCTGCGGTTCGATAATTAAAGATTTTCCTCTGATTTTAAATTCAGGCTTGTTATCCAAAGGTGGCGAAACAAGTAGTTGTTTGTTGGCTTCATCAAATTCGATAAACTCATCAAATTCAAGTTTGATTTTTTCTGCTTTAAAATTTATTGAATAATTCAATGGTTCACTTTCAATTACTTGCGGAGGTGTAACATCTTTAGGTCCACCTGTTGGTGTAACCGGATTTGCACAGTTTGTTACAAGAAAAACCGTAGCAACGCAAATAAATAAATATAAGAGAAATGATTGTTTTTTCAATTTGATAGTTTTTATTTAATACTTGTACGGAACAGAATTGCAAAATTTATAGTTTTATTTTGTACCGCATTACTACTTCCAAACTTGTTTGTGCGTCTGTATAAACAGCTTTTGCTTTGCAAAATTGTTAAGAATTAGTATAATAAACGAACATAAATCGGATTTAATATAACATTACAAACTTATAAAAATTTATTCAACATGGAATATAGTTGGTATTCAAAATTGCCACAGATTCACAGATTATAAAATTAATTTTTTTGTAATCTGTGAATCTGTGGCTTTCTTATTTCTTTACTTACTCAAATCATGAAAAAAAATCAAGTTTCAAATGAAAACATTAAATTTTTATTCTTTCAAAAGAAAAACCCTTATTTGAAAAATATTTTAAGACTTCAGGTAAAGCAAACAGCATTTTTTCTTTTGCTTTCACACTATCGTGAAAAACCACTATTGAGCCTTTTTGTACATTATCAATTACATTGCTAAGACATTTTTCTTTTGAAATATCTTTATCGTAATCGCCTGCCAGCACTGTCCACATAATAATTTTATATTTGTTTTTTATCTCGTTGACTTGTGCTTTTCTTATTCTTCCGTATGGAGGTCTGAAAAGATTTGAATCAATATATTTTTCCGATTCTTCAATATTTGAAATATATTTTCCGTTTTTTGTTTTCCATCCGTTAACATGATTGAAAGTATGATTTCCTACGCTATGTCCGTGCTTCAGAATATTATTAAAGATTTCAGGATGATTTTTTACATTTTCTCCCAAACAAAAAAATGTTGCTTTGGCATTATATTCATCAAGAATTTTTAAAACATTTTCAGTAACTCCCGGAGTTGGTCCATCATCAAAAGTCAGGTAAATTGTTTTTTCAATGGATTTAAAATCCCAAATCAAATTTCTGTTTGAGAAAAGCTTTACGAGATATGGTGTTTTTATAAAATACAAAATCTGTTGATTAAAATGAATGAGCTAAATTAATGATTTTCCTGTCATCTCCTCCGGTATTTTAATTTTCATCAAACTCAGCAAGGTAGGAGCAACATCAGCCAAAACCCCGTTATTAATTTTATTGTATTCATCCGAAACTAAAATACAAGGAACAGGATTAAGTGAATGAGCTGTGTTTGGAGAACCATTTTTATTTATGGCATTGTCAGCGTTGCCATGATCAGCAATTATCAAAGCTGAATAATTATTTTCTTTTGCAGTTTCAACTACCTCTCTAACGCAATTATCAACAGTTTCAACGGCTTTTAAAATTGCTTTATAAATGCCGGTATGACCAACCATATCGCCGTTTGCAAAATTCAGACAAACAAAATCTGCTTCTTGTTTTTTTAGTTCTTCAACAATTTTGTCTTTAACTTTAAATGCGCTCATTTCGGGTTGAAGGTCGTAAGTAGCAACTTTTGGAGATGGCACCATAATTCGTTTTTCGTTTTTAAATTCTTTTTCTCTGCCTCCGGAAAAGAAAAAAGTAACATGAGCATATTTTTCAGTTTCGGCAATCCTGATCTGCTTTTTGCCTAATTTTGATAAATATTCACCAAGTGTATTTTCAATATTTTTTTTATCATAAATTATTTTGACCCCCTTGAATGAATCATCATAACTGGTCATGGTGTAATAATTCAGGTCAATGGTATTCATGCCAAATTCAGGCATATCTTTTTGAGTGAGTGCAATTGTAATTTGTCTGAGTCTGTCAGTTCTAAAATTAAAACAAATAACCACATCGTCTTTTTCGATTGTTCCAATAGCTTCATTATTTTCATTAACTGTAACAATTGGTTTTATGAATTCATCAGTTACTCCGGCATCGTACGATTCCTGAATTGCATTTAATATGTTTTTGGTTTTCTTTCCTTTGCCCTTAACCATCAAATCATAACCTTCTCTGATCCTTTCCCACCTTTTATCTCTGTCCATAGTATAATATCTGCCGATTAAAGAAGCTATTTTTACACTTGATCCTGCAATATGTTCTTCAAGTTCTTTAACAAATCCATATCCGCTTTTGGGGTCGGTATCACGACCATCAGTTAAAGCATGGATGAAAACATTTTTCAGTCCATAGTCCTTGGTCATATTGCAAAGTTTGTAAAGATGCTTATTTGATGAATGAACGCCACCATCGGAAACCAATCCCAGAAAATGAACACTTTTATTGTTTTCTTTAGCATAAGATAATGCTTCAACCAACTGTGGATTTTGCTCAATGCTATTATCTTCGATTGCATTATTAATTTTTACAAGATCTTGGAAAATAACTCTTCCGGCACCAATATTCAGATGCCCTACTTCTGAGTTTCCCATTTGTCCTTCGGGTAAACCAACATCATTACCGGAAGTTTTTAATTGTGAATGAGGATAACTCTCAATTAGTTTGTCAATGTAAGGAGTATTTCCGTTAAAGATCACATCACTCTTGCTTTTATCTCCAATTCCCCAACCATCAAGAATTATCAGTATTGCTTTTTTTGTATCAGCCATTTTGTTTATTTATTTTATTGATGCAAAATTATGAATTAAAATGGTTCTGCTGTTATGGACTCAATATTTCAATAATCTTTGTTTTTGAAACAATCAAGCTAAACATTTTATATATTTGTAAAATATTTTCTATACTAATTCTTAACAGGTTTGCGAAGCATAACTGTTTAGAAGTAGTTATGCGTGCGGAATAGACCTGTAAAACTTTTGCATTTCTGTCCCGCATTAGTATAAAACATTAACTAATAAAAAAAATTAATGCGAAAAAGATGGGTAATACCCGATATCCACGGATGCTATAAAACCTACCAGGCTTTAATTGAACAACAAATTAATCCGTCAAAACACGACGAGATATATTTTCTTGGAGATTATATTGACCGAGGTCCAGGTTCAAAAGAGATTATTGATCATATAATGAAACTTCAGAAGGAAGAATATAATATTAGATTATTGATGGGTAATCACGAAGATTATCTTCTCAGAGCTTATGAAGAAGAAATGAACCGAAAAAGAATACTTGGGTTTAAGACAAAGAATTATATCAAAAAAGAATGGGAGCAACTCGGCGGCAGAAAAACTATGGAAAGCTTTGGAATAAAGTCTTTGAAAGATATTCCGAAAAAGTATATCAAATGGATAAAAAAACTGGAATATTACATCGAACTTGATGATGCTGTTTTGGTTCATGCAGGACTGAATTTTAATAGTGATAATCCTTTTAAAGATAAACGTGCAATGCTTTGGCTACGCGATTATCAGGTTAAACCTGAAATGATAAATAACAGATTAGTTATTCACGGGCATGTTCCGGTAAGTCTTGAGTTTATTTATTCAAGTTTAAATAATTCCTCTTACGGATTTATTGATCTTGATAATGGCTCTTATATGGATAGAAGAGAAGGATTTGGAAATCTTGTTGCACTTGAACTTAATTCAATGGAATTAAAAGTTCAGCAGAATTTGGATTATTAGAATTGAGGCTATTCGAATAAGACTCGTTTAATTATTTTACTGAAATGAACGATAATAATTTGACAAACACGATAGGTTGCTAACCTTTTAAAGGTTAGTAACCTTAGTTGTTGTTATCCACCATATCTAAGGAAACAGGATAAAAAAGTTAAAATGAAAAAATTAGTTTTTAATATATTATTATCTCTATTATTAATAGGTCTAATATCTTGTTCAAAAGAATTAAGTTATGATTTTAAGGTTAAGAATGAAACGAATTATCATTTAAATAAAATTTTATTTGATTGGTGTCAAGGAGATAATTCAATATCTGTTGAGCCAAATAAATCATCAGAAATATTTACCCTGACCTACAAGACTAGTGGAGCTAATTTTTTTGGTTCAGGTTCATTATGTATAACTATTGAATCTTATTCGGATTCAATTTCAAATTATGAAAATGCATACGGAATAGCAATAGATCGAAGTAAATTAGACGAAGGTCAATTAAACACGATTAATATTATAAAAGATATTAATCCGTACTATGAAACTGATATATTTACTATTAGCTTGCAATAACATAAATGCATAAAATAAAAAAATGATACACAACCAACCAATAATATTTAAAAAAATGAAAAACAACCTATCAAAAATCCTACTGATCACATTTGTAATTTTGGTATTTATTGTCAAACAATCGTATTCCTACACAGGAGAAGTTATTAGGGTTTTTAAAACTCCGGGGAATTTCCCGACAGGAATGACTTTTGACGGAAAAAATATCTGGCTTGCCGACCGAAAAGAAGCAAAACTTTTTTGTATTGATCCGGCAAACGGAAAAGTAATAAGAAGCATACAGTCACCTGCTTACTGGCCAATGGGACTTGCATGGGATGGTGAAGCTCTCTGGAGTGTTGATGTAAAAGGTGGAATTCCTTTATCGGAAAATTATAACGGGAAAATTTATCGTGTTGATCCAAAAGACGGAACGCTTTTAAAAACTATAACTGCACCATCATCAACACCAAGAGGATTGACCTGGGATGGAAAATATCTCTGGTGTGTGGATAATCGTTCTGATGAAATTATTCAATTTAGTCCTGATGACGGAACAACAATCCGATCATTTAAAGCTCCGGCAGGTGATTGTCGTGGATTGACTTTTGACGGAAAATATCTTTGGGTTTCCGACAGGAGTACTAATGAAATTTATATGGTTGACCCTGAAACAGGAACAGTTTTAATTGTTGCTGAAGCACCCGGAGAATATACCAGAGGATTATGTTTTGACGGAACTGATCTTTGGGCTGCCGATTATCAAAGCGATAAAATCTATGAATTAAAGATAAGAGATGGAGAAAAATTCAAAAGAACAAATCCTCACAAATCCATTGTAACTTTTAATCACAGAATCACGAATTTTGGACCCGGAAATGTAAAATCTGCCGATATCCATATTGCAATTCCAAAAGATCGTGATACACAGGAAATTCACGGTAAAAGTGAATTTATAACAAAACCAACTGATTTTGTTGAAGACCACTGGGATCAAGAAACTGCTCATTTTCATTTTGAAAACATTAAAGCCGGTGAAAATAAAAATGCCGAAATGAAAACTGAGGTTACTACTTATGAAGTCAGATATTTTATTTATCCTGAAAATGTCGGTGTTCTTAAAGATATTCCGAAAAAGATTACTGATAAATATCTTGAAGATAATGAAAAGTATGATTATAAACATCCGGTAATTCAATCTGCTGTAAAAGCAGCCTTGAAAGGTGAAAAAAATCCTTACTGGATGGCTCGTAAATTATACAATTACCTGATGCAAAATATGTATTACGAAATGCAGGGTGGCTGGAATACTGCTCCTACAGTTCTCGAACGCGGAAATGGTTCCTGCTCCGAATATTCATTTGTTTACATAGCAATGTGTCGTGCAGCGGGGTTACCTGCAAGATATGTTGGCGCGGTGGTTTTAAGGGGTGATCATGCCAGTCTGGATGATGTTTTTCATCGTTGGGTAGAAGTTTTTCTTCCCGGATACGGTTGGATTCCAATTGATCCAAGTGGCGGCGATAGCAAATCCCCAAGGCATCAGGCAAATTATTTCGGACATCTTGCCAATAGATTTTTAATTACAACCGAAAGTGGTGGAGGTTCCAAAACTATGGGATGGACATATAATTCAAATGAATTTTATGTTACCGATCCAAAAACCAATGTTGTTACCGATCATTTTGCAGAATGGGATCCGGTTGTGAAATAAATTGATATTGCAAATAATCTGACAGAAATAAAAAACCTGCGAAATATTATAAATCGCAGGTTTTTATTTTTATATGAATAGATTTTTTATTTTCTGGATTCAATTAGAATATCCAACATTTTCATACCTGCTTCAGGAATTATTGTTCCCGGTCCGAAAATTGCAACTACTCCGGCTTTATAGAGGAAATCATAATCCTGATGAGGGATAACACCACCGACATTTATTAAAATATCTTCTCTTTCTAATTTTTTCAATTCTTTAATTAACTGCGGTACTAAGGTTTTATGTCCTGCAGCAAGACTTGATACGCCAACAATATGGACATCATTTTCAACTGCCTGACGGGCAACTTCGGCAGGTGTTTGGAACAATGGTCCGATATCAACATCAAAACCAATATCAGCATATCCTGTGGCAACTACTTTAGCTCCGCGGTCATGTCCGTCCTGACCCATTTTAGCAATCATTATTCTTGGTCTGCGTCCTTCTAATTTGGCAAATTCATCTGCCATTTTACATGCTTTTATAAAAGTTTTATCATTTTTTGATTCCGATGAATAAACTCCTGAAATTGATCTTATCACTGCTTTATACCTCCCAAATACTTTTTCACATGCGTCTGATATTTCACCTAATGTAGCTCGTTTTTTTGCTGCATCAATTGATAATTCCAAAAGATTACCTTTTCCTGTTTCACATGCTTTTGTTATTGAATTTAATGCTTCCTGAACCTCATCATTATTTCTTTCTTCGCGTAATTGTTTTAATCTTTTTATTTGTGATTCTCTTACAGATGTGTTGTCAACCTCGAGTGTTTCGAGGGGGTCTTCTTTTTCAAGTCTGTATTTATTTATGCCAACGATAGTGTCTTTATAAGAATCAATTCTTGCTTGTTTTCTTGCTGATGCTTCTTCAATTCTCATCTTTGGAATACCTGTTTCAATAGCTTTTGCCATTCCGCCAAGTTCTTCAACTTCTTCTATTAATTCCCATGCTTTTTGGGCTATTTCATTTGTAAGCGATTCAACATAATATGAGCCTGCCCATGGGTCAACCGAGCGACAAATTTCGGTTTCATTCTGGATATATATTTGCGTGTTACGTGCAATACGTGCAGAAAAATCCGTTGGCAATGCAATTGCTTCATCAAGTGCATTTGTATGTAACGATTGTGTGTGACCGAGTGCTGCACCCATTGCTTCGACACAAGTCCGGGCAACATTATTAAAAGGATCCTGCTCTGTAAGACTCCATCCCGACGTCTGGCAATGAGTTCTAAGAGCAAGAGATTTAGGATTTTTGGGATTGAATTTCTTTACGATTTTTGCCCAGAGCATACGTGCTGCACGCATCTTTGCAATTTCCATAAAATGATTCATCCCAATAGCCCAAAAGAACGAAATCCTTGGTGCAAAAGAATCAATGTCAATACCTGCATTTACTCCGGCTCTTAAATATTCAAGTCCATCAGCTAAAGTGTATGCAAGTTCCAGGTCGGCTGTAGCACCGGCTTCCTGCATGTGATATCCGCTAACGCTAATCGAATTAAATTTAGGCATCTTTTGTGAAGTAAATTCAAAGATGTCTGCAATAATTTTCATTGATGGCAGAGGTGGATAAATGTATGTGTTTCTAACCATGAATTCTTTAAGAATATCATTTTGGATTGTACCATTTAGCTCTTCTAATGAAGCTCCTT
Source organism: Bacteroidales bacterium (assembly GCA_021107915.1). Classification (GTDB taxonomy): domain Bacteria; phylum Bacteroidota; class Bacteroidia; order Bacteroidales; family JAIORY01; genus JAIORY01. The sequence goes on from JAIORY010000304.1 coordinate 16,910, forward strand.
GCTCAAGACCTGCAACAATATAAAATGCCAAAATTGGTAAAACAGCTCCGTTCATAGTCATAGAAACGGACATTTTATTTAATGGAATTTCATTAAAAAGAATTTCCATATCTTTGATAGAGTCGATTGCAACACCAGCTTTTCCAACATCGCCGACTACTCTTTCGTGATCGGAATCGTATCCTCTGTGAGTTGCAAGATCAAAAGCTACGGAAAGTCCTTTTTGTCCGGCGGCAAGATTTCTTCTATAAAAAGCATTAGATTCTTCCGCAGTTGAAAATCCGGCATACTGACGAACTGTCCATGGTCGCATTACGTACATGGTGGAATATGGTCCTCGTAAGAATGGAGAAATTCCGGCTGCATAATCCAAATGTTCCAAACCTTCAAGATCATCTTTTGTGAAAACAGATTTTAAGGGAATTCTTTCAGGTGTTAGCCAACCGGCAGAAATGTTATTTTCTTTTTCCCACTCTTTTGGTGATAATGATGATTTTGGTGAAGATTGAAAATTTATATTTTTGAAATTAGGTTTCATTTTCTATTCTGTTATTTTATTATTTCTTCTTATTTTTTATCAAGTATCAAGAATCCAGTATCAATTATTTGTTATCAGTTATCGGTTCTCAGTTATCAGTATCCGGCAACTAAATATTAAGCTCTGCCTGAAATCTTTGCAAATCTTCAAGGATATTTGATTTAACATGAATAAAATTTTTAATTCCTTTTTCTTTAAGATTTTCAATAATTGATTTTGGATAACCAGCTACAACTGTGATAGCTTTTCCTTTTAATTTTTCATAAATTTCAGATGCAATTTTTTCATATTCATCATCCGAACTGCAAATTACAACGATGTCAGCATTTTTTTTCATTGCTGCTTTTATTCCTTTGTCAACAGATTTGAATCCCTGATTATCGATAATGTCAAATCCGGCACAACCAAAGAAATTAGTTGAGAACATAGCTCTGGCTCTTCTCATTGCCAGATTTCCATAAGTAAATAAAAATACAAGAGGTCGTTTATTCTTTTTAGAATATTGATCGGTTTTGTATCTTAATCTTTCAAAAGCTTGTGCTCCGCGATAAGGTTTTAAAGTTTCAAATTCAGCATCTTTTTCTGATTGATCTGACTCTTCAAAAATCGAAATATCAAGGTCTTTTTCAATATGTTCTCCTGTGTTTGGGAATTGATTTGTACCAAGGATACCTTCTTTTCCGGATGCAATCGCAATATCTCTTTTTTGAGAAGTTTCTTTAATTTTGTTTTGGATGAAACCTTTTCTTAAAGCGTTTACATAACCACCTAATTCATCAATCTCAAGGAATATCTTCCACGCTTCCTCAGCAATTGAATTAGTTAGATTTTCGAGATAATATGAGCCGGCAGCAGGATCAACAATTTTATCAAAATGAGATTCTTCTTTTAACAGAAGTTGTTGATTACGTGCTATCCTTTCCGAAAACTCTGTCGGTTCTTCATAAACAGAATTAAAACTATTTACCAGCATCGAATCTACTCCGCCAATTATTGATGACATTGATTCGGTTGTTGTGCGAAGAAGGTTTACGTAAGGATCGTAAAGTGATTTGTTCCAGTTGGACGTGGTGGAGTGAATATACATTTTTGTAATTTCTGCTTTCACAGGACCATAGGCATTTACGATGTTAGCCCAAAGTAATCTCGCTGCACGTACTTTTGCAATTTCCATAAAATAACTGCTACCAACTGCAAAATTGAATTTCATTCGTGGAGCAATATCATTTATTGAGAGTCCCTTGTCAGTGAGTTTTGATAAATACTCATTTCCCATTGATAGACTAAACGCAAGTTCTTCAACTACTGAAGCACCTGAAGTACGAAATATCTGACCATTAACACTTATTGTTTTAAAATTTGGAAGATGATTTGCGGCTTTAAAGTTTGCGGCACATTTATTAAAAGAATCTTCTTCCGAAAATGGAAATTTCCCTTTTAAAGTAAGTTGTCCGAGAGGATCAAAATCAACAGAGCCATGTATTTTTTCAAGATCACGGTTATACTTTTTTGTTAATTGATCGATGATTTTGATGATTTCCAAAGAATGATTTCCACAATAATAATTCAGTTCAACACTGTCGGCATAAATATTTTCAAGCAGATTTTCTATTTCTTCGAGAGTAGGTTTTTTATCTGTGTTGAGATAAAATCCCAGAGAATCAACACCCTTCATTAAAATGTCAAGTGCTTTTTTGTTTGCTTCTGAAATATCATTTACTTTGATATTTTGCCGCACTTTCCAGCTATTGGAATTTTTTTTATTTCCCCTTACATAAGGGAAATCACCCGGGAAAGTTTCCATATATTTTAAACTTTCCAGATTTTCTTTTCTGTAATAAGGTTTTACGTTTATTCCTTCGGTGGTTTTCCAGATAAGCTTTTTCTCGTAATCAGCTCCTTTAAGATCTATTTTAATTTTCTCTTCCCATTCCTGGGTTGAAATCGCCGGGAATTCTTCAAATATTTTTTTAGATTTTTTTTCTTTTTGACACATTATTAAAATTTTAGTAAACTCAATATTTTAAAAATCAAGCTGTTTTCAAATCGTTTGCAAAATTACATCAAAATATTTTGTTAAATCAAAATCAGACTGAATTTATTGTTAATTTTTTCACAGTAAAATGTATATTCATTTGTGTTTATCGAAAAATATTTCTTATTAATGATTTTAATGACAATAAAAAAAAATTGTACTTTTGAATAAACAAATAATTTAAAAAAATGTTAACAAAGACGAGATTAAAAGAACAAATTGAGAAATTTCCTGAAAAGTTTTCAATTGATGAATTAGTTGAGAAACTTATCTTGATTGAAAAAATTGAATATGGAAATAAGCAGTCTGAAAATGGGGACATTATTACAGATGATGAATTAGATAAAGAAATCGAAAAATGGTTCGAATAAATTGGACTCTTCAGGCTAAATATGATTTAAAAAGCATCGCAGATTACATCTCAAGAGATTCAAAATACTATGCCAAACTTCAGATTTTAAGACTTAAAAACAGACCTAATATTTTAAAATCACAAATGCGGATTGGTAAAATTGTTTCTGAGATTAATAATAAAAACATTCGTGAATTGAAGGAAGGAAGATATAGAATTATTTATAAGATTGTTTCAAAAAATCAAATTGATATTTTAACGGTTCATCATTCCACAAGAGATTTATCAAAAAGAAATTTGGAGTATATATAGTTTATTGAATAATAAGTTTTTCAATAAAATAGAAATCATTTCCCGAAAATATTCGGACTAAATACATCCCTTTTTCTAGATTTTCAATATTTATAGTAACTTTTGTTTTTCCTTTAGGGATAATAATTTCTTTTGATTTCTTCCCAAAGACATCAAAGATTTCAATTATGTGGGGATAAATCTGAAATTTTAAATCTGAAACCTGAAATTCATTAATAGCCGGATTTGGATAAATAATTATTGAGTTTACTGATGCTTGTTCTTCAATATATAAATGATCTAAGCAATCGTAAATTGCTTCCCATCCTGCTAAAGTAGTTGCATTATCCGAATGGAATTTTAATGTTAATGACGATCCTAAAGCAAATATTGTATCAGGGCTTTCAGTTCCTGAATATCCACCAATCAAGGGTGCAAGAGTGTCAGCACCATCAAATATCCAAAGAGAATCATATCCCGGTTCCAGTTCAAATGACGAAAATATTAATGATAATTCTTCTACATAATCGGGAGAAATTGTAAAAATGTAATCCTCTTTATTATAATGATCCCAAGCCGGACCACCTGTGTCAAATATCGTATCGCGGCAAGCCGGAACTCGACAATCAGTAAATTTATCATTAATAACATCCCACAATTCAGAATAACCATCATCATAACCCAAAGCCCAAATACCTATCCCTGCAAGGTTACGTTGATTAACAATATCATATCTTTTACTTAATCCATAACTTTCTTCAAGGAAACATTGAAACCATTTATCATTGCTTTGGAAAGCGTAATATGATGAAAAACTTTTGTTATCCCAATGCTTGTTTTCATTTGAATAATTACTGCCAGAATTATTTTTAATGCTTGAATATTTGAGAGCTGTTCCGGAACCTATCGTAGTTGAAGGAATTGTGTTACTTGCTGTTTGCCATTGATATGCATAATAGGGGAGTCCCATAACAAATTTTGAAGCAGGCATTCCTTTGGAATAATAATATGAAATTGTTCGTGAAAGATTGTAATCATAACCCGCGGTCAGACTGTAAAGTGGTGCCACAGGTCCTGCCTGACTACTTCCGTTCCAATAATAATCATAACCCATAATCACAAAAATATCAATATAATTTTTTAGAATCGAAATATCATAAATTTCGCCCCAGTCAACTGCCGGCATTGCAATGCTGATAATTGAGCCTGGAATTGAATCATGGAATTGCTCACAAATATTTACAATAAAATCATTCAGATAAGTACTTTGCGACCAGGGTACAGCTTCAAAATCTAAATTAATTCCGTTTGCATTTCTTTGCTGAACGAGGGAGATAAGATTGTCGATTAGATTTTGTTGTGCCGTAGAATTTCCAAAAAAAGTTGAATGACCTGAAAATAAAGTTACACAAAGATGAGTGCGAACATTATTTGCCTGAGCCGAATCAACTGCATCTGCTGTTAACCAATTATGCGTTGTCGTTGGATTGCCGGTTGCCGGATCAACTTCATACGAAAAATAACAAAGGTCTGATAAAAGATTCCATTGGTAATTCAAATACGATGAACCCATCCAATAAGGATGATAACCGAAAACAATTTTTTCGAGATTACAGTTTGTATCTGATGTTGTTTTATAAATACCTGAAAATTCATTTATTGAATCAAATTCAAAAATTGTGTTCAATCCAAGTTTGTTATAATATTCGGATTGTATTTGATGAATTGATTTGAATTGTTTTTGTTGAGCATGAACATTAACTATCATGGAAATAAATAATGTTAAAATGATATGTTTTTTAATGTTCATTGTAAGATTGGTTTTTTTGAAGTTTAATTAAATCCTCCAAATTTTTAAAATTTGGAGGATTTTACTTGCGAAATCAAAGCACCAAATAACAAAAAAATCAAATTTCAAACGACCGAAGGAAAGTCCGTATGGATAAATTCCAATGTTTAAAATTCAATGACCAAAACTATTTCAAAGCTGTTTTGATCATTGATATTTGGAATTTATTTGTTTTTTGGTGCTTGTCATTTGTGATTTTTAATTATTAAATCATCAATATTTCGTTTTGGAACATGATGGATTTCTTTCTCATCACGCCAATATTTGACATCATTATTTTTGACAGTTTCGATAACAACTTTTTCTTTTGGTTTCCCGAGAGCAATTATTAGCATTATTTCGTATTTATCAGGAATATTAAGTTTTACAGATAAAATGTTTCGTTTTATTGAGCCGATAATACAGCCTCCTAATGCCTTTTCTACAGCTCCCAATAAGATACTTTGAGCAGCAATTCCAACATCATATTCTATCTTTTTTGGAGAATTTTTATCACCAAGAATAATAATATATGCTGATGGTTTTTCTTCCTCTACAGGCGCACCCCAATCTTTAATATATCCTGCCCAAGCAAGTGTCGGGAAAATAATTTTATTTGTTTTAGTGTCTGATGATAAATAAAACTTTAGAGGTTGAAGATTTGCTGCCGACGGTGAAAGTCTTGCAAGATCAACAAGTTCTCTTAAAATCGTAAAAGAAATTTTATGATTACCATAAAACCTGCGGTAACTTCTATTTTTATTTATCAAAGTTTTTAGCATCTCAATGTCGAAAATATCAATAATCAAAGCTGTTTTGATCATTGATATTTGGAATTTATTTGTTATTTGCTTTTTGTTATTTGGTGCTTAATATTTGTGATTTTAATAAATTTTTATACTAATCTTTCATAATTGTCATCTCATCAACAAGATGACCTGCTCCTGCAAATTTATCAATAATAAAAAGACAATATCTGATGTCAAGAGAAATGTTGCGGCATTGGTCAGGGTCGTACATCAGGTCGCTCATAGTTCCTTCCCAGTTCCTGTCGAAGTTAATTCCAATCAACTGTCCTTCTGCATTCATAACCGGACTGCCGGAATTTCCACCTGTTGTGTGATTAGTTGCAGTAAAACAAACATGCATTGTTCCGTCGGAGTCGCCATATTTTCCGTAATCTTTGTTTTGATAAAGCTCTTTTAATTTTTCTTCAATAACATAATCGTAAATGTCGGGATCTTCTTTTTCCATTATCCCGCTAAGGGTTGTATAATATTTATAATGAACTGCATCGCGCGGATAATAATCGCCAATATTTCCGTAATGAACTCTTAGAGTAGAATTTGCATCGGGATAAAAACGTTTATTGTTTTGCATTTCCATTTGAGCCTTCATGTAAATTCTCTGCATACTATCGAGTTGAGCGTTGAGAACAGATACTTTTTGAGAAAGATTATTGTAATAATAATTGCGGAAGCTGCTGATAAGTTCATAAGCAGGGTCTTTTTCGATCTTACGATATTTCCGGATTTTATATTTATCAAGAAATTTATCAACATTATTTTCAGAAGTCATAAAGGATTTTTTGAAAACATAATCAGCGTATTTGTTAAAATTCGCATCAAATTTATTTTCAATTTCATTAAAAACCGAAGGAAGATATTTTTTATCCAAATTATCATAATAGATTTTCAGAAGTTCGGAAAGCGTTTCTTTGTCAATATTTATCTGATAATTTTTGAAATGATTTTCAGCTCCTGAACACAACTTTTCAACAATTGAAGCAATATTTTCTTTTGATGTTTCCTTATCTTTACTTGCGTTAATTAATTTTGTGAAACCACCTGCATAACGAACTATTTCTAAACCGAAGCCGGCTTCAATCAAATAATCCATAGCAAGTTTTATTGGTGTAAGTTCTGAATATATCTTCTCAAATTCGGGGATTAGGTTTCCGTATTTTTTATTTCTTTCGGGAGTTTCGTCTGCCCACTTTACAAAGTTATTTTCAAAAGCAACTTTTTTATTAATGGCATCTAATTTTTTTATTCCACGATTTTCGCCAATCATTTTTTTCCAATAATTTGATACGCCTGCATATTTCGATGCGTACTGAATACGTACAAGATCGCTTTTATTGATAGACCTTTGCATAATGTCAAGTCGTTTTTCTCTTAAATTTATCCTTGCCGGATTTTCAATCTGAGTAATCATTTTAATTGCAAAAGAAGGAAGATATTCTTGAGTGCGTCCCGGATAACCAAAAACAAATGTAAAATCACCTTTTTCAAATCCGTTTAATGAAATCGGAATATGATATTTTGGTTTGTAGGGGACATTGTTTTCTGAGTATTCTGCCGGATTATTGCTGCTGTCAACATAAATTCTAAACATAGAAAAATCGCCTGTATGACGGGGCCACATCCAATTGTCCGTATCGCCACCGAATTTCCCGATGTTTGAAGGTGGAGCACCCACAAGCCTGATATCTTTGAATGTTTCGGAAACAAAAAGATAATATTCGTTGCCGTAATAAAATGGTTTTACTTTGGCTTCGTAATGAGTATCTTTTATAGCTTCTTCATTAATTTTTTTGATATGATCATTAATGATAGAATCTCTTTTTACTTCAGTCATTTCATCATTAACGCCTTCCAACACTTGCAAAGTTACGTCTTCCATCCTGACGAGCATTGTAACAGTAAGTCCGGGATTTGATAATTCTTCAGTACGATTCATTGCCCAAAAACCATTGGTAAGATAATCGTGTTCGAGTGAGCTATGTCTTTGAATTGAACCAAATCCACAATGATGATTAGTAAGCAGAAGACCTTCATCCGAAATTATTTCGGCAGTACACCCACCACCAAATCTTACAATTGCATCTTTCAAACTTGAATGATTAATACTGTAAATATCTTCTGCGGAAATTTTCATTCCCATTTCTTGCATCTCGGCTTCGTTAAGCTGTTCTAACAATATTGGTAACCAAATACCTTCGCCGGCATTTGTAATATTTGCGAAAAATAATAATCCAGAAAGGATTGTTAAACTGATAATTTTTTTCATTTTTTATATATTTTGTAATTTTTGTTTGTTTATTGTTGGTTGCATTATTTTAAATTCGAGATATAAGTCCACCCAGAAAAGTATTTTTTAGCCACTAAAACACTAAAGCACAAAATACCACTAAATTTATTAAATTGTCAATCTTTGTTTTGTGGGTTTTTGTGTCTTTGTGTTTTCGTGGCATTTTATATTTTTTGACTTTTTGAATGAGACTCAATTTTCAAATCTAAAATCTAAAATCTGAATTCATAAATCTAAATTATTTATCAACTGCAATACAAGAAATCTCAACATCAACATTCATTGGTAATCCGGCTACATGCATCGCCTCTCTTGCCGGTGGATTTTCTTTGAAATATGAACCGTAAATTTCGTTTACATCAGCGTAAATTTTCATATCCGACATAAAAATAGAACATTTAACGATGTTAGAATAATCCATTTTTACTTCTTTTAAAATAGCACCGATATTTTCCATTATTTGTTTTGTTTGGGTTTTAATGTTTTTGTCATTAAGTTTTCCCGAATACGGATCAATTGCAATTTGCCCCGAAACATACAAAGTTCCATTAGCAAGAATAGCCTGACTATAAGGTGCAATTGGTTTTGGTGCGTCTGAGATGTTTACTGTTTTTTTCATTTGTAAATTTTTATTTTTTTGATTAGTGCAAAATTATGAATTTTTACTGAAATTGTTTGGGTTTTGGGTTTCAGGTTTCAAGTTAATAAAATAAATCAGTGAATCTGTGGCTTAATTGGTTTTGAGTTTTTGGTTATCAGTTTTGAGTTTTGTAGAAATCTTAAATCTAAAATCTTAAATCTAAAATATTTCACTACTTTTATCAGCCAAATATAAAACAAAAAATCGGAGGAATTATGACTTTAATATTAAACAAAAATGATGTTGCTTCAGTTCTTAAAATGAAGGACTGTATAAATGTAGTAGAAAATGCTTTTCTGGAATTAGCAAACGGAACTGCTGTTTTGCCGTTAAGAACAAATATTCCGGCACCTGATGGAATTTCGCTTTACATGCCTGCTTACCTTAAAGAAATGGGAGCATTGGCTTGCAAACTTGTTACAGTTTACAAAAACAATCCCGGGAAACATAATTTGCCGGTGGTGATTGGAAAAGTGCTTGTGCAGGATCCTGAAACAGGGGATGTTGTTTGTATTATGGATGGAGGATTTTTAACTGCCGTTAGAACCGGTGCAGCAAGTGGTGTTGCAACTAAATATCTTGCCCGTGAAGATAAAAATCAGGTTGCAGGTATCTTTGGTACCGGAGTTCAAGCTCGAATGCAATTATTGGCTGTGTGCGAAGTTAGAGATATTACTAAAGCATTGGTTTATGATATTTCTGATGAAGCAGCAGAAAATTTCACAAAAGAAATGGGTGAAGAGTTGGGAATTGAAATTATAAAAGTTAATGATCCTGATGATATTCTCGAAGCAGATATTATTTGTGCAGCAACTTCATCACCAACACCAATTTTCGATGGAAAGAAAGTTAAGGAAGGAACTCATATCAATGGAATTGGAAGTCATACTCCAAATGCCAGAGAGCTTGATGCAGATATTATTATTCGGTCAAAACTAATTGGCGATTCAAAAGAGGCTTGTTTTAATGAAGCAGGTGATATTATGATCCCGTTAAGTGATGGTTTAATCAAAGAATCTCATTATTATGCTGACCTTGGCGAAATTGTTTCAGGAAAAAAAGAAGCAAGAAAAAATGATAAAGAGATAACTTTATTCAAATCTAACGGACTTGCAATTCAGGATACAGCTACTGCAAAATTGGTTTATGATAAAGCTGTAGAGGCTGGAATTGGGACTGAGATTATGATATAGATCATTATTAAATTCCAAATATCAAAAGACAAATAACAAACTAATCAGTGTCTGTCTATAAAGTCAGCAATTTTTGAAATAAAGCACCAAATAACAAAAAAATCAAATAACAAACAAATTCCAAATATCAATGATCAAATGTTAAAAACATCTTGAAACTGTTTTGGTCATTGAATTTTTGGTTATTGGAATTTATTTGAATTTTGGTGTTTGTCATTTGTGATTTTAATTATTTATTAGTGAAAATCATTATTTCTAATAATCCCTGAAATCTTTCTTTTTCTCAAGTTTTAGGTCTTGAAGAATTGATGATTTCACGTTAAGTGTAAAATTCCAACTTTTTCTTGGCCCCATTGGAATCCAGTTAAAACTCATTTGCCAGCAGTGAAGATCACGGTGAATATTCAGAGAAGTATAAGATAGTTCTTTACTTTCAAAATCATAACCTGATCTAAAAGCAAGTTTCCATTTGGGTGTAATACTTATATCACCACTAAAACCAAGTGTTTGAACGAGATCGTCTTCAGAGGTTTTTATATTGTTGATATATTTGTTGGTGTTTGTATATCGCAAGTTATAATTAATATTTAAACTCCATGGAATATTCCAGTCAATGTATTGATCTAAATTTTCGTTAATATCTGCAAGTTCCTGTTCAGTACCTTTATCAGATTTACGACTTTTTTTTAGTTTTTCGGAATTCAAACTATATGAAAGCCCCAGATTCCATGTTGTATTGTCAAGACGCAAAAGTTTTTTATTAACATCCCACTCAAATTGATTTAGATTTCCGGTTCCGGCAGAATCCAAAACATAAGGATCCCAACTGCTGGAATAAGTTATATTTAATTTATCGAAAAGTTTTGTTCTTCCGCTCATTCTTATTTTCGACCAGTTTAATGAGTCTCTTGCAAGATCGTAAGAACCCGAGATTGTAAAATTTTCTATCAGTTTGACCTTTTTCATTCCCGTAATAGTATCCTTTTTTGATGGTACTTTTATTTCAAGATTATTACTTAAACTAAAGTTTATACTTCCAGATTTATCACCCGGAGGTGTACCATAAATCCCGGTTTCAAACTTTGAATAATCCACTTCATTTCCTTCACCATCAACATAGGAATCGTAATAACCCCAATTATCCGCTCCAAAATCAGGAGTGTATGAAAAGCCAACACTTGGAGTAAAAACATGCCGTATTGCTCTAATAGGTCCTTTTTTAAAGGCAAGCATACCGTATATTTTTGTGCTTATTGATGAACTTAATCTAAAATCAAGAACATTATTAAATCCTGAAATAGTATCTACCATTTCCTGTCCGATATAATAAGTTGTATCAGTTGTCCAGACTGTATCATTATCCCAGTATTTTTTTGTTTTTTCAAAATACATTCTGTCAGTAATATTAACAGAATTAGTCATTGTAAAATATTTTAAAATTTTAATTGAACTACTAATTGGGATTGAATGTTTGATGCCATTCTGAAATTTCGATAAAGTACTCGGTTCAAAAAGCAGAGAGTCTTCAACAGAGATTGTATTTCTTGTATTCATCGAATAGTTAACGCTGATGTTATCATACCATTTCAGTTGCCCGACTTTTGAGCTGTTGCGAAGCGGATAAAATCTGTTAACTGACAAACTCACTTCCGGTAAAGTAAGACTCACCATTTTTGTTTGTGTGTTTTGGCTGTGACTTGCATTTGCTGTAAGAAAGACTTTTCCGTTCCAGTTTGTCTGGTAAGCTACACTCGACTGAAATGTATTTGACAAAAATTGCTCGGTTGTGGTGGGATTAAACCGGTTAAATTTATTACTTACGATATTTACATTTGCAGAGAATTTGCTGTTTGGTCTTGCTTTTGGATCCTGACTATGTATCCATCGGATTGAAAAATCATTACTTTTCTGATAATCTGCTGATCCTTCCTGCCCCACAATATTTGTAGCGTATCCCAGATTAAACGAGCCATTATATTTATATCTTTTCCGGTAGCGTAAATTAGGTTTTATAGCCCAGCTTCCACGTGTATAAATATCTCCTGTAAGCTTTAAATCAAGATAATCATTTAAAGCCCAATAATATCCTCCGTTTTCAAAATAAAATCCTCTGCTTGCCGACTCACCATAAGTTGGTATTACAATACCCGAACGTTGACCTGATTTGTTTGGGAATAAACCAAAAGGAATAAATAGGGGAGTAGGAACACCTTCAATAACAAGATATGCCGGACCGGTAATTATTTTTTTACCGGGAATGAATTTTGACTTATTGTATTTAAATTCAAAATGCGGATGGTCTTCACGGTTACAGGTAGTGTATGATCCTGATTTTACATTTATTTCACCGGTTCCCATTTTTTTGATTATTTCACCATGAATATATCCTTCGCCATCCTGCGTAAAAACATGCTTTATCAATCCTTTTTCGGTTTCATAGTTATAATGCATTTCTTTTGATTTATAAATCTGATCCTCCTCAGTAAATACCGGAGAACCAATTATTTTGTCATTTGAATCGGGAACACCAATGGCAAAAACCAAACTTCTATCAAAATCAATATCAATATAATTTGCCTGAAGGTCTATTTTTTCATAATTGATTTCTCCTTCATTAAATAAATAAACTTTGTGTTCAACAACATTAAAACGGATAGAGTCTATAGCAGAACATTCAATTTTTGATTTTAAGCCTTTTACTTTTGTTTTCTTTTCAGATGTGTCAATAGTAAGAGTGTCGGCATGAAATAATAAACTGTCGGGAACGTTGTTTTTAAGGGTGTCTTGAGAAAAAACAATAGTCCGCAATGTTACAAACAACAAAATCAGTATTGTTGTTTTTAAAGAATAGCTTGTTAATAATTTGATTGACAATTTATACTTAAGTTATTTTTAATGTTAATTTTGTATGAATATTTACTAATATCAAAAAGATATTTTTGTTTTTATTCATACTTCAAAGCTATAAAAATTAAGCATTATTGATGAAACGATTTATTATTTATTTTGGTATAATAATTATTGTCCTGTTTTGTCAGTCGTCAACTTTTTCACAAAATATAAAAATTGATAAGGTTGTTATTGATGCAGGACATGGGGGACGCGATCCGGGAGCATCCGGAAAAAATTGTCATGAAAAAGATATTGCTTTAAAAATTGCTTTAAAAACCGGACATTATATTGAAAAAAATTTGCCTGATGTTAAAGTGATCTATACACGTAAAACTGATAAATTTGTTAAGTTAAGTCGAAGAGCTCAAATTGCTAATGAAAATAATGCAGATCTTTTTATTTCAATACATTGTAATGCAAATAATTCATCCAAAATATATGGTACCGAAACGTACATTATGGGAAATCATAAAAGTGCTGCAAACCTTGAAGTTGCAAAAAAAGAAAATGCTGCAATTTTAAATGAAGAGGATTCTTTAGATGATTATGAGGGCTTTGATCCAAATTCTACTGAAGCATATATTATGTTCTCTCTTTTTCAGAGTGAGTATCAGGAACAGAGTCGAAACATTGCCCATAAAGTTCAAAAACAGTTTAAAGAAAGAGTTGGTTTAAAGGATAGAAGCGTTTTGCAAGCAGGATTCTGGGTGTTATTTAAAACAGCTATGCCGGGAATATTAATCGAAACAGGATATCTTTCAAATCCTAAGGATGAAAAATATCTTAATTCAGACAAGGGACAGACTTATATTGCATCTGCAATCTACAGGGCATTTAAAGAGTATAAACATGAAATGGAACAATTTGCACATCCCGAAAACGGATCTGTAAATTATGAATACCATGAAATTGTTGCCGATCAGGAAAATATTCAAAAAAAAGATACTACCAATAATAAAAATAGCGTTATACAAAACAGAATTGTTTTTAAAGTTCAGTTTGCTACTTCTGCAAAAAAACTTAAAACCGGTTCTCCTGAATTTAAAGGAATGAAAAACGTTGAGAGCTATTTTCATAAAGGACTTTATAAATATACTGTTGGTAATAAAAGTTCCATTGATGAAGCAAATCAATTAAAAAAGACGATACAAAAGAATGGTTTTAGAAAAGCTTTTGTTATTGCTTTTCTTAATGATAAAAGAATAACACTTAAAAAAGCCAGGAAATTGATCAATAATTAAACACACAAAATAGATAATCTGTGAATCTGTGGCTATTTTTTATACTAAATAGCACCAAAATTGATTATCTTTGTTAAAAAAAATTTGCATTGTGAAAATACGTAAAGAATATTTTGTCGGCTTAGTTTTTATTGCGGCTATTGCTCTTTTTATCTGGGGATTTAATTTCCTAAAGGGACGAAATGTGTTTAACAAGGAAAAAATCCTTTATGGAATATATGATGAAGTAAGCGGGCTAACAAAATCTAATCCGGTTTCAATTCGCGGCTTACAAGTTGGGCAAGTGAAAAATATTTATTTTGAACAAAGCATGTCGGGAAAACTCATTGTTGTTCTATCTATTAATAATGATTTTCCAATTCCTATAAACTCAGTTGCAGAAATTTACAGTTCTAATTTGATGGGATCAAAGGCTGTGAAAATAATACCCGGTAACTCTGATGTTATTGCCCAAAATAGTGATACTCTTCAAACTAATATTGAAGGTAGCTTGAAAGATGCCGTAAATAAACAGGTGCAACCTATTAAATTGAAAGCAGAAAATCTTATTGAATCAATAGACTCAATTGTAGTTGTGTTTCAGACAATCTTTAACGAAAATGCAAGAGAGAATCTAAAACATAGTTTTGAGAATATTAAAAACACACTTGGTAATCTTGAACATACTACTTCTACTATTGATACATTTGTTGTTGTTGAACAAGTTCGGTTGGCAGAAGCAATTTCAAATCTTGAGAAAATCACTAATAATCTTGACAAAAACAAAGATAATATCACTAATATCCTCGCTAATTTTTCTGCAATAAGTGATTCGTTATCAAAAGCTGATATTCCTACAACTGTTATTAATGCGAATAAATCAATAGAAAAGTTGTTTAGTATTCTTGATAAAATTGATAGTGGAGAAGGCTCAACAGGATTATTAGTTAATAGCGACAGTCTTTATATTCATCTTAAATTTATTGTTGGAAGATATGCGTGAGAACCCGAAAAGGTATGTTAAGTTTTCGATTTTTTAGAAAAGCGATTCGAGTTTAAAGTTT
>JAIORY010000143.1 GCA_021107915.1 Bacteroidales bacterium
TTCTAAAACAACATCAATTGTATCATTTTTATCTATAAAATAATCAGTAAGTAAATATTCTTCATATCCTTGTTTTATAACACTTAAATTATAAAACCCTTTCCATACATCAGGAAATAATTCTGTTGCAGAAGTATCAGTAAAAGCCTTATAATCCCAATTAGGATAATCAATGCCTGTAAGCACTATTTCTGCTGAATCGGCAATTTCTCCGTTTGAAGTTGACACATTTATCTTTACATCAAAATAATTATTATGCCCCACAATATTACTGATCTCATAATCCGACCATACGTACCCATTTTGATCGTATCTCGCAGCAGCACCATAAGCATACCAACCTCCTTCAAGTCCGCCATAAGCAGTATCATTATATATCGTACTCATAGTGTTTTCCAATAAAATATTTATAGTCCCACTTGACGGAATTGAATCGGGATTAAAATCTGAGTAACGTACTAATTTATATCCTGTAATTTCACGTGAAGTAATATTTTTATTTTCAGGTTTCAGAAGTTTTTCCTTTGCGGGAAAAGATTGTAATTTTTTTCCGTTTGTATCTGTAACAATCGCCCTTATCATCATATCCTGATAGGGTGATAATGTCCACATATCTGTACTAACATTATAATTATAACTTCTGTAAACAGTTGGTATTGTATAATCAACTCCAACTGGTGGAATATCCGGAGGAATTGTTTGCTGAACCATGGCAATATAAAAATCTCCATCATAAATTGTAGCATCCAAGTTACTAAAATCAACCCAAAAATAATTATTCACAACTACCTCCACCGAATCAAGTTTTGTTCCGGGAAATCCATCAGGTCCGTCATCATCAAAAACAATTATTTTAAAAGTAGTTCCAAGAAAATTAGCTCCGCTTGGGAAACTTCCATCTCCAACATAAACTTTGCCTCCGATGATATTTACAGGATAACCCGCCGGTGTAAATTTAACTGCACCGGCATTGCCTGCAGTCATCCAACATACATAATCATCAGCTGATCCATCATCATAAAAAATTTCAAAATAGGGATTGTAAAAAGTCCAATCAACCTCACATTCTGTATCATCATCGTTTGTTGTTGCAACAACCCAAGGCGGTGCATATAATTCTTCCCAAAGTTGAGCATTGACAATTATCGTATCATTAGGGATTGTAACAACTCCTTCTTCAATATAATCTTGATATCCGCATTTCTTAAACAAAACATCATAAACACCCGAAGATGTCTCCATTAAATAATATCCGCTTGCATTTGTTTGCGTTGTGTCGGTTTCGTTAATAACATAAACTTCCGCCAAAGCATTTCCTGTGTTGGCATCAGTAACATTTCCCTGAATGTATGCTGCATCTTTTTGTTGTGAATTTCCGTTAAGAAAAGAAAATACAAAAATTATAAAAATTATAAGGGAGAGTTTTTTTGTTTTCATGGTTGGAATTTTTTAATAAACGTTGTTGTTTAGTCATTTCAGGATATTCTAATAATCTGAAAAGCTTTCGATATAAAATATCCTGTTTGTAAAGATATATAATTTTGTACAAACCCATTTATTATTATACCATAAATCCGCAAATAAAATAAATAAATAGCCGCTAATGCGCGAATAACCATAAAAAATAACTTATTTTACTTAACCCAAATTAGTGAAGTAAAATTCGCGTAAATTCGTGATATTAGCGGCTAATAAAAAACACTTGCGGATTTTAGGTTATAGCAAATCTTGAAATATAACAAACAGTTTAAAAATCATTACATTAAAATTTATAAATTTGTGATATTGTTATTTTAGCATTTGTCAATATTCCACTAAATTAGTAATAATACCTAAACATTTAATACAACCATCCGGGAAAAATCAACCCCTTTACATTATAAACTAAAAATGACGATTGAAATGAAAAAGCTAATAAACCCTTATAGGTCTATTTTTATTGTTTCTCCTATTTCAGTTATTCCCCTTTCCTCCCATTTTAGCAAATTTAACAAACATTTCAAGTTTATTTCACAAATATTAACTATTATTGCTCGCTCAAAGTTATAGCATATATATTAAAATTTAAATTAATCAATATGAAAAAATTAATATCACCGTTTATTTTACTATTTACAATTTGCTCATTGAACTTAAATGCAGATATAATTGAAAAAACTTACTACTTTTCAAATTATGAAATTACCCAAAGTGGAGATTATCATTTTATAAGTTTTGAGAATACTCAAATGGCAGGTCATATTGGAGAGCCTACTTTACCATACCACGCTATTTCATTATTATTACCGCCAGGATATTCAGCAGAATCAATTGAAATTATCGGCGAAGATGAAACTCTTATCAGCGGCGAATATCAGCTTTATCCGCGACAAGCTTCAAGTCCCTTATCAAAAGGAGGTTCCGGTATTTTTCTTAAAGATAAAAATATTTATAACTCCGATGTTCAGTATCCTGCTAAATTAACCGGAGAATTCTCAACCGAATTTCTTAATGGATATGCTTTTGTTTTATCAACTTTTACACCGGTAAAATACAATCCTTCAAAAGGGAAAATTTCATGGTATAAAAAAGTTACTATCAGAATAGAAACCAAGCAGGATAATAAAGCTATTCAGGCTCTTAATAATTTAAAAAGTTCTGAAACAATTATTTTGCGAGTAAATAAATTAGCACAAAATCCTGAAATAATTAAAACTTATCCTCAAATAAATAATCGTGATGAAGATGATTATGAAATGATAATAATTACTCCTTCATCTTTCGAGGATAGTTATCAAAGTCTTATTGATCTTTATATTCCGAGAGGCATCAAAGCCGAAACGGTAACAACCGAATATATCAATACAAATATTTCGGGACAGGATATGCCCGAAAAGATCAGAAACTATATTATCCAGGAATATCAAGATCATAGCGTGGAATACATTTTGCTCGGTGGCGATGTTGAGCATGTTCCTTATCGTGGATTTTATTGCTATGTACAATATGGTTCGGGAATAGATGATAACGATATTCCTGCCGACCTTTATTATTCAGCCCTTGACGGAACATGGAATGATGATGGAGATGATCGCTGGGGCGAAATCGGTGAAGATGACCTTTTGCCTGATGTTTCGGTAGCAAGATTTACAATTAGCGATACTGTTGAACTTAACAATATGCTTCATAAAACATTATCATATCAGGATTCTCCGGTACTTGGTGAACTGGATCAGCCTCTGCTTGCAGGAGAACATCTTTACTCAAATCCTTTAACATGGGGTGCTCAGTATTTGGAGCTTCTTGTTGGTTATCACGATGACAACGGATATGAAACAACCGGTATTCCCGAAACAGATAATTACGATACTCTATACGATCGTAGCGCAACATGGCCAGCAAGTGAGTTATTATCTGAAATAAATGAAGGAAAATCATTTATTCACCATTGCGGACATGCAAATTCCTCTTATGTTATGAGATTATATAGTTCCGATATTACAAATTCTAATTTTTCAGAAGTAAATGGAACAACTCATAATTACACTCTTGTTTATACTCATGGTTGTATTTGTGGTGCTTTTGATAATAGTGATTGCATAGGTGAAAAAATGGTAACAATAGATAATTTTGCTGCTGCCGGAGTTTTTAATTCACGCTTCGGATGGTTTAACGAAGGACAAACAGAAGGACCTTCTGCTCACCTCCACAGAGAATTTATTGATGCACTTTATTATCAGAAAAAAGGAAGAGTTGGTGAAACACATAAAATTTCGAAAATAGAAACATCTCCCTGGGTAAATGCTCCTGGACAACATGAAGAAGGCGCACTACGCTGGTGTTTCTACGATTGCAATATGTTTGGCGATCCGGCAATGTCTGTCTGGACTGCCGAACCAATTAATATTAATGTGGTTTTTGAAAATACAATTCCTATTAGTCAAGGATCAACAAATGTTAACGTAACTTCAGGTGGTGAACCCGTTGAAGGTTTGAACTGTGTTCTTAAAGATAATGATATAATTTACGGAACAGCAGTTACGGATTCTCTTGGAAATGCTACTATTTATTATAATCCGGCAAATGTTGAACTTGGTAATTCCCAATTAGTAATTTCAGGATATAATTGTCTTCCTCATATTTATGAAGTTGTTTTTGTTCCTGATGGTGGACCTTATGTAGTTTATTCCTCACATGAAATAAATGATGAAAGCGGAAATAATAATGAACTTGTTGATTTTGGTGAAGATATTCTTTTAACTGTTGAAGTTGAAAATATTGGTTCAGAAACGGCCAATGATGTGGATGTAAATGTAAACACCAATGATATTTATATCACAGTTACCGACAGTACCGAAAATTATGGTAATATTTCTGCAGGTGGATTTTCTTCAGTTACAGATGGTTTTGAATTTCTCGTTACAAATAATATCCCCGATCAGCATATTGTTAGTTTTCAGTTAACAGCAAATGATGAAGACAGCACATGGGTATCTGAATTTGAAATTACAATAAATGCTCCGGTACTTGAAATAGGCAACCTGACAATTGATGACAGTGGCTCAGGAAATAACAATGGATTGCTTGATCCGGGTGAAACCGTAGAAATAATTATCGAATCATTAAATACAGGTCATAGCGATTGTTTAGAAACCTTTGGAATATTTACCACAGATGATAGTTTTGCAAGTATTACCGATACTATTTTCAATCTCGATACTCTGGAATATGGAACAAGCAAGAATGCTGTTTTCAGTCTTACAATAGATGAGGACACTCCAATTGGAACAAATATTGAATTTAATTATTTACTTGAATCAGGAGAATATTCTGCTCAGAATATTTTTAATCTTGGTGTAGGAATTATTGTTGAAGATTTTGAAACAGGCGATTTTTCTGCTTTCGATTGGGAATTTTCCGGTAACCAACCCTGGACAATTTGTGATGTTAATCCTTATGAAGGAAGCTTTTGTGCTAAATCAGGTGCTATTGGTAACAACTCCACATCTGAACTATTAATTGAACTTGAAATTATATCTGATGGAAATATTTCTTTCTTCAGAAAAGTTTCATCAGAAGATGGTTATGATTATCTCAAATTTTATATTGATAATAATTTACAAGAAGTATGGTCAGGTGAAAAAGACTGGGCTGAAGTAAGCTATGCGGTTTCGGTCGGCATTCATACTTTTAAATGGATTTATGAAAAAGATCCTAACGAAATTGGTGGTAGTGATTGTGCATGGCTCGATTATATTGTATTTCCACCTGTTTCTCCTTTTACATCTATTAACGAAAATCATAAACTTGAGTTTACTTATAATGTATATCCTAATCCATGTAATGATGAATTATATTTTGAATTTTTGAAAAATGATATTTCAGATGTTCAGATAAGTGTTTACAACAATACCGGACAAATTATGAATAATATTAATTTAACTGTTTCGGAAAATGGAAAAGCGAAAATCAATACAAGTAAATTAGAACCCGGTATTTATTATTACATTTTAAAATCAGACAAGCTTTTTAATTCAGGTAAAATCTTATTGGTCAGATAATTCCATAGATTTATTTGGATTTTCGATATTTATGATTAACTTTGCAAAATAAAATAAAATTCAAGCGTACTGAATAACAGCGCTTTAGGGAAAAATTCAACAAACATTTTAAAACAAAAATCTATTCTCAAATGAAAAAATTTAATTATTTATTATCAGTAGTAATTAGTGTTTTGTTTTTTGTAAACATTTCAACAGCCCAAAAAATATCATATACAGACAATTGGAATGATCAGGGTTTTCAACTTACAAAAGAAAGCACAACAGGAGTTACTGTAACTTTTTCTGTTACAGATTTTACATTAACAAACACAAACATCAAAGGTGAAGAAATGCAAAATATTCTTCTCCATGGTGTTATGTTACCAAATGATGAAGGTGCTCCTGATCTTCCCGGTACAGGAAAATATATTGCAATACCACAAGGTGCAATTGCCAATTTAAAAGTAACAGCATCAAGAGTTGAAACATTTACTAATGTTAATATTGCTCCGGCTCCAAAGATTCCTCTCGACACAGAAATTGGCCCTTTGGAATACAACAAAAACAAAGCAATATATTCGAAAGATGCATTTTATCCTGCACAAGCAGTTAAACTCTCCGAGCCATTAAATCTAAGAGGTGTTGATGTTACAGTTCTTGGTATTACTCCTTTCCAATATAATCCTGTTACAAAAGAACTTCGTGTTTTAAGAGATATTGAAATTGAAATTTCTTTTGAAGGAGGAAATAATCACTTCGGCGAAGACCGTTTACGTAGTCGTTGGTTCGATCCAATTCTTCAAGATGCTTTATTAAACTATTCTTCTTTACCTGAAATTAATTACTCTCAACGATTTGCAAATCCTACCGACGAAACAGGTTGTGAATATTTAATTGTATCACCTGATGGAGCAGATTTCCAAAGCTGGGCTGATTCAATAAAAACATTTAGAATTCAACAAGGTATTACAACGGAAGTTGTAACTCTTTCTGAAATTGGTGGAAATACTGCTACTATTTTAGAAAATTATTTTAACAATGCATACAACAACTGGGATATAACTCCTGTAGCAGTTTTATTACTTGGCGATTATGGAACCAATCAAGACAACAGAGTAATTGCTCCAATACATAACAATTATTGTGCATCAGATAATATTTATGCTGATGTTAATGGTGATGATCTTCCTGAAATGATTTTTGCCAGAATGACTGCTCAGGATAATTCTGAGCTTGAAGTTATGGTAACAAAATTCCTCGATTATGAACGTACTCCACCTACAAATCCTGGTTTTTATAATCATCCAATTACTGCACTTGGTTGGCAAACATCAAGGTGGTTTCAGATATGTTCAGAATCAGTAGGAGGATATTTCAAAAATGAGCATGGAAAAGATCCTGTTAGAATTAATGCTGTTTACTCTGGAAACCCCAGTTCTGATCCTTGGTCAACAGCTACAAATACAAGTACGGTAGTAAATTATTTCGGACCCAATGGACAAGGATATATTCCTGCTACTCCGGGTGAACTTGGCGGATGGACAGGCGGAAATGCCACAGCAGTAAATAATGCTATTAATGACGGAGCATTTTTACTTCAACACAGAGACCATGGTAGTATTACAGGCTGGGGCGAACCGGCATACAGCAGCAGCAACATTAACAGTCTTACAAATACAGACCTTCCGTTTATTTTTTCAATCAATTGTCTGACGGGAAAATATAATCATTCATCAGAATGCTTTGCTGAAAAATTTCACAGACACACTTATAACGGACAAAACTCTGGAGCACTTGGAATAATAGCAGCTTCTGAAATTTCTTATTCCTTTGTTAACGATACTTATGTTTGGGGTATGTACGACAATATGTGGCCTGATTTCATGCCTGATATGGGAACCACTCCTGAGTCAAGAGGAATAAAACCTGCATTTGGTAATGTTGCAGGTAAAATTCACCTTTCAACATCAAATTGGCCATATAATACAAGTAACAAAGTAGTTACTTATCACTTATTCCATCATCACGGAGACGCATTCCTTAATTTATATTCAGAAGTACCAACTGATCTTTCAGTAGTTCATGCAGGAGTTATTCTCGGCGGATTAGATTTTTTTACTATTCAGGTAGATGAAGATGCTTTTGTTGCTTTAACAGTAGGAGATCAGATAATTGGAACAGGTGAAGGTGCCGGAATCGGTATTCCTGTTGATATTTCAATTATTCCACAAACCCCTGGAACAGTTGTTAGATTAACTATTACAAAACAAAATTATTATCGTTACTCAGAAGATCTGATAGTAATTTCACCTGATGGTGCATACTGTATTTACGATTCTCACGATATAAATGATGACAGCGGTAACGGAAATGGAATTCCTGAATTTGGTGAATCTGTTTATCTTTCAATGATAATTCAAAACCTCGGTAATTCTGATGCTTTAGATTCCGATGTAGATATCACAGGTTTTAATCAATATATAACACTAACTGATACAACAGAAGTTTATCCATTAATACCCGCTAACGATACAGCTTCAATGCCTGATGGTTTTGCATTCGATATTGCTGATGATATCCCTGATCAGGAAAAAATTCTTTTGGATATCACAATTACAGACGAATTAGATTCTACATGGGTTAGCAGTACTATGATTACAATAAACGCTCCGGTACTTGAGATCGGAAACCTTACTATCAATGATGCTGTAGGAGGTAATGGAAACGGAAGATTGGATCCGGGTGAAACAGCAGAAATACAGATTATGAATTACAATAGAGGTCATGCTTTTGCAACAAATTCCTTTGCTTATCTTAATACTAATTGTCATTATATTGAAGTGTTAAATACAAGTGACTCTTTAGGAACTATTGGATACTTCGGAGGGAAAATTGCTACATTCGATGTCGTTGTTGATCCCGATGCACCAGAAGGTTCTATTATTGCAGATTTTGAATATGAAATTGTTTCAAATGCTTATCAGGAAGAAACTAATTTCTATGTTAAAATCGGTTTTATTGTTGAAGATTTTGAAACAGGAGATTTTTCACGATTTGATTGGACTCATGAAGGAAACGAACCATGGGCAATTACAAATCAATATACTTACGAAGGTTATTATAGTGCGAAATCAGGAAATATTGGAAATTCTCAAAAATCCGAATTAATTCTTTCACTCGAAACAATGTTTGCCGACAGCATTTCATTTATTAGAAAAGTTTCATCTGCTAACGGTCACAACCTTAAATTTTATATTAATGGTACTTTAAAAGATGAATGGTCAGGTACAGGTACAGGCTGGATAAGAGAAGCTTATTACGTAGGTGTTGGCAATTATACTTTCAAATGGGTTTACCAAAAAACAGGCGGTGCTCCTGCAGGTTCTGATTGTGCCTGGTTAGATTTTATTATTATGCCTTCAATCATGACACTTACTTGTTATGCAGGACCTGATGATTTTACTTGCGAAGGTAATGATTACCAATGTGATGGTGATGCTACTGATTGGGTTTCTGTTGAATGGACAACATCAGGAACAGGTACATTTGATGACAATACAATACTTAATCCTGTTTATACTCCAAGCGCAGATGATATTGCTGCAGGTTCAGTGATTCTTACAATAGAGGCTCTGGATAATGATGGAGAAACTGTTAATGATGAAATGACATTAACAATTGATTCCGGCCCTGTAGCACCGGAAATGCCTTCAGGTCCTGATTATGTTGATGTTTTTGAAATAGACTCTTCAGAATATACTATTATTCCGGTAGCTACTGCAACTTCTTATATTTGGGATATTGATCCGGATGAAGCAGGAACAATCTCCAGCAATGGTACTTCAGCTACTGTTTTTTGGGCTGATAGCTATTTAGGATCTGCATTTATTTATGCAAAAGGAGTAAACAGTTGCGGTGAAGGTGAATATTCAGAAGGATTTGAAGTTACCGTTTATAATACAACAGGTACTCCGGAAAACGAAATCAATAATATATCTGTTTATCCTAATCCAACTTCCGGTAATCTTAATATCGAATGGATATCAGAGAATATTGATAATGTAAAAATCGAAATCATTAATATGTTAGGAACTTTGGTTTATCACAAAAACAATATCCAGAGTAATGGAGCTTACAAACACACTATTAATTTAGATGAACTTTCAAAAGGTGTCTATTTTCTGATTATTAAAGGAGACAATATGCAATTCAATAAGAAAATAATAATTCAAAAATAAATTTATGAATAAAAAAAGCCTGTTTTTTTAACAGGCTTTTTTTATCTACAAACCAAATATTACGATTTAACTTGATTTTTTCAAACACGATTAAAAAATTTGTTGCTATGAAAATTTTAAAACTAAACAAACTAACTTTTCTGATAAGTTTGATGATAATTATTTCATCAGGTTCTTTTGCAGATGAAATTAAAATTAAACCAAATGGTAAAACTTCGATAAATGTTATTGAAAGTAATTATCAAAAACTTAAAATCCAAAACTCAATAATTTCAATAAATACTTTTGATGTAAATACAGAGCAGGGAATTTTTACAAAACTTAGCATTCCCGGATATGTAAAAAATATGGCTTATGGTACTCCCGAACTTCCCGTTAAACGGAAATTAATAGAAATACCTGCCGGAGCAATTCCTCAAATAAAAATACTTTCTTCAAATGTAAAAGAATACAATCTTACTGAACTCGGTATTTTAAACAAAGTATTTCCGGTTCAACCACCTCAATCGAAAAGTGAGGATATTCATGAGTTTATTTATAATCCACAAGCCTACGAAATTAATTCTTTTGGTGATGACGAATTAGTAACTGTTGATATTATAGGTTACTACAGGGCTGTGAGAATTGCCAGGCTTAACATTTTTCCGGTGAAATATAATCCTGTAACAAATACTATCAGGGTTTATTCTGATATCGAAATTGAAATAACTTTTGAAAATGCCGATATTGAAAAAACCAATGAATTGAAGATGAATAAATCTTCTTTCTTTTTTAGTGCAATAAATCAACAGCTTTTGAACTATCAGCCTCTCGACACAAAAGATAATTTTATGCGTTATCCGGTGAAATACGTAATTATTTCCGATAGAATGTTCGAAACTCAATTACAACCACTCATCGAATGGAAAACCCAAAAAGGTTTTACTGTAATTGAATCGTATACTGATGAACCACAAGTTGGATTTACTCAAACTTCAATTAAAAGTTATATTCAAGGATTATATGATGCTGGTACACCTGAAGACCCTGCTCCTTCTTTTATTTTATTTGTTGGAGATGTTCAGCAAATTCCTGCATGGGACAATGGAAATGGTGCTACTGATAGAAATTATTGCGAATATACCGGAGATCTTTTACCGGAAATTTATTATGGAAGATTTTCAGCTCAAACCATTGCTCATCTTCAACCTCAAATTGATAAAACAATTCAATACGAAAAATATACAATGCCCGACCCAAGTTATCTGGAGGAAGTTGTTATGGTTGCAGGAATGGATGCCGGTCATGGACATGACTGGGGTAATGGTCAAATAAATTACGGAACAATAAATTATTTTAATGAAGATCATGGAATATTATCCCATACCTATCTTTATCCTGTATCAGGAGGAAGTAGTTCTCAAATAATCCAAAACATTAGTGATGGGGTTACATTTGGAAATTATACTGCACACTGTAGTCCTAACGGTTGGGCTGATCCTTCATTTGTAATCTCTGATATTCCATCTTTACAAAATCAGGATAAATATGGTTTGTTAATTGGGAATTGTTGTTCTTCAAGCGAATATCAGCAAACCGAATGTTTTGGTGAAGCAATTGTAAGAGCAGAAAATAAAGGAGCAGTTGGATATATCGGAGCATCAAACAGTACTTACTGGGACGAAGATTATTACTTTGGAGTTGGTGTAGGAGTTATATCTGAAAATCCTCCTTCTTACGAAGAAACTACACTTGGAAATTATGATAGAAGTTTTCACGATCATGGCGAAGCTTTTGGAGAATGGTACGTTTCGCAAGATGAAGTTGTTCACGCCGGAAATATGGCTGTTCTCGAAGGTTCGCCCGGTTCAGCAGCATATTACTGGGATGTTTATAATATCCTTGGCGATCCTTCATTAATGATATATTACTTGATACCTCCTGAATTATCTGTTAGTTACGAACAACTTCTACCACTCAATACTCCTGAATTTATAGTTAATACCGAACCTTATGCTTATGTTGCAATTTCAATGAACGGAATTTTACATGGTGCTGGTCTTGCTGATGAAAACGGATATATCGAACTTGAAATAATTCCTTTTACTACTCCAGGCGATGCTGATGTTATTGTTACAAAACAAAATGCTCAACCTTATATAGGAACAGTATTAGCAGCTTCTCCTGACGGTGCATATCTTGTATTCGAAAGTTATATTATTAATGATGAAACCGGTAATAATAATGGTATGGCTGATTTTGGTGAAACTATTCTTCTTGATGTTGAACTGGAAAACCTTGGAAATTCTGATGCCGTTAATACTATAGCAACACTTTCAACTTCCGATCCTTATGTTATTATTACTGATGATTTTCAGGAGTGGGGAACTATTCCGGCTCAATCAACAGCTACACAAACCGATGCCTACGAAATTATTCTTGACGAAAACACACCTGATCAACATATTATTACTTTTGATCTCGAAATTCAAGATGACTCAAAAGAAACATGGAGTTCATCATTTACAATAAAAGTAAATGCACCTCAAATTATTCTTGGTCAAATGATAATTAACGATAGCCAAACAGGAAATGACAACGGCAGACTTGACCCGGGTGAAACTGCTTTTCTTGAAGTTGCAAATTCAAACTCAGGTCATTGTTTAGCACTCAATGCATTCGCAAATATTTCAACGGCAAGTCAATATATCGAAATATTAAATTCTACCGACTCTCTTGGTACTATTGGATTTTTTGGAGCTAAAACAGCCTCTTTTGAAGTTACTGTTGACCCCGAAACACCAAATGGTGTTATTCTTGCTGATTTTTATTATGAAGTTGTTTCCGGTTCGATGATTGTTGATACTGTCTATACAAAAAAAATTGGTTTCTTAGTTGAAGATTTTGAAACAGGTGATTTCTCAAAATTTGATTGGCAACTTGAAGGAAATGAATTATGGACAGTTACAAATCTTTATCCTTATGAAGGATATTATCATACAAAATCAGGTGCAATAGGAGACAACCAAACTTCTAAACTATTGTTAACACTCGAAATAATGACAGCCGACAGTATTTCATTTATGAGAAAAGTTTCATCAGAATTGAATTACGATAAATTGAAATTTTTTATTGATGGCTCTTTGATGAATGAATGGTCGGGAACAACAGAAGGCTGGGCAAGAGAAGCCTATTTTGTACCTGTAGGCTGGCATACTTTTATATGGGAGTATAAAAAAGATGGTGGTGGAATTAGTGGTGCGGATTGTGCATGGCTTGATTATATTATTATGCCTCCTATTATGACATTAACTTGCTATGCAGGTGTCGATGACCTTTCTTGTATTGGCGAGGATTATCAATGTCAGGGTGAAGCTACCGATTGGGTTTCTGTATTATGGACTACTTCGGGCACAGGATATTTCGACGATACGGAGATATTAAATCCAATTTATACTCCAAGTACAGAAGATTATAATAATGGCTCGGTTGAACTTACAATTACTGCTACTGATAGCGATGGCGAAACTGCTGCTGATGAAATGTTAATTGAATTTATTACTGAACCGGAAACGCCAATAATTCCTGAAGGACCAATTTATGTGGATGTTTATTTAAACCCAACTACGGAATATACAGGTACATCTGTTGATTATGCAAATTATTATTTGTGGAATATTATTCCTGAAGAAGCAGGAACTATTTCAGGAAGCGGACTTACGGGACTGGTGGAATGGAGTTCGACTTATTTTGGAACCGCATTTATCTCTTATCAAGCTGGTAACGACTGTGGTGAAGGAGAATTTTCAGAAGAGCTGGAAGTTACAGTTGATAATACTGTTAATATTTCTGATAATGAGAATCATTCTGATGTCAGGATATTTCCAAATCCTAATACAGGTCAATTTACTTTGATTTTTGATACCGAAAAACTATCTAATATCAGTGTTAAAATTTTTAATATAATGGGAAATTTAGTTTATCAGAAGGATAATCTTAATATGAATAAAAAATATGTTCGTACAATTGACGTAAGCAATTTATCAAGCGGTGTTTATTATTTAATTATTCAAAATAATAATTTTAATTTAAATGAAAAAATTATAATTCAATAATAAATATTAAAAATCACAAATGACAAGCACCAAATTTCAAATACTAATTTATCAACCTTAATTTAATTATTATGAAAAAATCATTACTTGTAATTTCTGTTATATTGTTTTTCTCTGTAAATAATATTATCGCTCAGAGTTTTTCATACAATTTCGAAAAACCGGAAATAATAACAAATGCTCAGGGATTAACCGAATTTAATTATGTCAATTGTCATAATTTTGGCGAAGAAGGTTCACCTTTAATGCCACACCAAAATGTAAGTATTTTAATCCCTCAGGGTAAGGAAATTACAAATATTCAAATATCTTCAATTACCTATTATCCCGAAATAAATAATATCAAAATAAAACCCGGCGAACGTGAATTCCCTCTTTCATTTAATGTTGAAAGATATGCTGTTACACCAAATCCTGATATTTATAATTCGGTAAAACTTTTTCCTAAAAACAAAATCGAAAATATTAGTACTCATTTTCTTGCAGGACATTCTATAGGTTCATTTACAATTTGTCCTGTAGAATATCTTCCGGCAGAAAATAAAATAAAATTAATAAAAGAGATCAAAATAAAAGTTCAAACTCAACAAACATCCAAAGCTCAACAAGCATCAAAATATTTGAGAAAAAACGGAACAGTTGAACAAAGAATATCTAAAATTGTTGATAATTCCGAATATCTTAAAAATTACTCTTATTCCGAAAATCGTAATACAGATGTTGACATATTGCTTCTGACTAATGATGCTTTAGCCGGTGAGTTTTCCGATTATATTGATTTTAAAACTTCAACCGGTTATATTGTAGAAACAGTAACTGTAGAAAATATTTACACTTTATATTCAGGTCAGGATGATGCCGAAAAAGTAAGAAACTGCGTTATTGATTATTATCAAAATCACAATCTTCTCTATGTAATTCTTGGTGGTGATGCCGACCCTGCAAACTCTTCTGATATGATAATCCCTTACAGAGGATTTTATGCAAATGCTTATGGAGAAATTGATAATAATATTCCTTGCGACCTGTATTTTTCAAATCTTGACGGAACATGGGATGATAACGGAAATGGAGTTTGGGGAGAAGTTGGTGAAGACGACCTTTATTCGGAAGTTGCTATTGCACGAATGAGTGTTGATGCAGCTGATGAAATCGAAAACTTTATTCATAAACTTGAGATGTACCAAAATAATCCTGTTGTTGATGACATCGAAAAATCATTAATGCTTGGTGAGCTTCTTTGGAACGATCCTACATGGGGCGGCGATTACAAAGATGAAATAGCTCAGGGAAGTTCTGCACATGGTTATACAACTACTGGAGTTTCTTCTAACTTTTCTATTTCGTATTTGTACGAAAGAGACATGTCTTATAATAAAAATGATATTTTCGATCAGTTTAATAATACCGGAATTAATTTACTTAATCATCTCGGACATTCAAATACAAACTATAATATGTTGATGTACACTTCTGATATTACTACTACAAACTTTACTAATGATGGTGTTACAAGAGGTTACGTTATTGGATATTCTCAAGGATGCTACAATGGTTCTTTTGATAATCGTGGTACAAACCCCGGAAGTTATGGAACTGAAGATTGTTTTAGCGAAGAACTAACAACATTAGAAACCGGAGAAGTAGCTTGTGTTGGAAATTCACGTTATGGATGGGGTGCACATGCAAGTACTAACGGTTCTTCACAATATTTCGACAGACAATTTTATGACGCCATTTTTGGTGAAGATATTACAAAAATAGGTGAAGCTAATGCAGATTCAAAAGAGGATAATATAAGCTATCTCGGGATGGGAGCTATCAGATGGTGTTATTATGAAACTAACCTCTTTGGCGATCCTACAATGGATGTATGGACTGCTACACCGGTTGATATGATTGCAACATATTCTCCAAGTATTTGCATTGGAGTAAGTCAAATGACTTTTCAAACCGATGCTCCTTACGCGCGTTTCGGATTAATGCAAAATGGGGTTATAATAGGAAGAGGAATAGCTGATTCTGATGGAAATGCTACCATCGATTTTTTCGATCCGATTTCTAATCCTGAAAATATTCAATTATCAATAATTGCACATAACAAAAACAGACTTGAAGATGTAATAGTTGTTATTACTGATCAACCTTATGTTATTTACGACCATCACGATGAGTCTGATACTGCAGGAAATGGAAATGCAATTCTTGAGTTTGGTGAGATTATTCATAACTCACTTGCCCTTAAAAATGTTGGTACTGAAACCGCAAATAATGTTATATCAACTTTATCAACAAATAATCAATTTATTACTATTATCGACTCGGTAGAAAATTATGGTAATTTATCAGCCGGACAAACAATGTTGATTGAAAACTCACATACTTATCAGATAGCTGAAAATGTACCTGATAACAGCATAATTATATTTAATGTTGAAGCTGTTGGAGATACTTCATGGAACAGTACTTTTTCAGTTACAGTATTCGGACCTGATTTAAACATTACAAATCTTACAGTTGATGACAATGTTTATGGAAATGATAATGGATTACTTGATCCCGGTGAAACTGTGGATATTTCGTTTGATGCAACCAATATCGGACATTATATTGCTGAAAATGTAGTTGCCACATTAAATTCAAATTGTCAGTTTATTGAAATTATATCTGAACCAGACAGCATAGGAACTCTTGCAATTGATCAAAGCGGAACTGCAATATTTACTATTTCGGTTGATGAATCAACACCTAACGGTACTGTATTAGCTGATTTAATATGTGGAGTAGAATACGGTGCATATTTAGGAGAAGAAACTTTCTTTGAAAAAATAGGTGGAATTATTGAAGATTATGAAACCGGCGATTTTACAAAATTTAATTGGAATTTGGGAAGTAGTTATCAATGGACAATCACAAACCAATATCCTTATGAAGGATCTTATAGTGCAAAATCCTACAATATTCCTAATTATGCTTCCTCAATTATTACATTATCGGCAGAAGTAACAGCTGATGATTCAATTAGTTTTATCAGAAAAGTTTCTTCAGAGCAGGATTATGATTATCTGGAGTTTTATATAGATGATAATTTAAAAGATCGTTGGTCGGGTACTTCAGAAGGTTGGCAAAGAGAAGCATACGCTGTTGAAGAAGGAACTCATAACTTTAAATGGGAATACGTAAAAGACGCTTATGTTACCGGTGGTGCTGATTGTGCATGGCTTGATTATATTATTCTTCCGTCTATATACACCCTAACTGTTTATGCCGGAGTTGATAGTATTATTTGCGAAGGAGATAATCATTTATGTTCTGCCGAAGCAACCGATTATGTTTCACTTGAATGGACAACTTCGGGAAGTGGTATATTTAGCGACATTACTATTCTTGATCCGATATATACTCCAAGTGAAAATGATATTCTTTCCGGATCAGTTTCATTAATATTAGAAGCTACCAATGCCGAAAGCAATACCGTTGAAGATAATCTAATTCTTAGCTTTAATCTCACTCCACAAGCACCCGATACTATTATCGGTCCTAATGAAGTAGATTTATTTCTTATTACAACTTCTGAGTTTTATACAAATCCTGTTGAAGACGTTTTGTCTTATGAATGGAATATAGAACCTGATGAAGCAGGTACAATTACAGGTAGTGATACAACAGGCTTTGTTGAATGGGATACATTATTTAATGGAATAGCAATAATTTCGGTAAGAGCTATTAATGGTTGCGGCTCTGGAAATTACTCCGAAGGATTAGAAGTTAATATTTTTAATACAGTTAATATTAATGAGATTAATGAATTTGCAACAGAGGTATTTCCAAATCCTTTTAGCAGTCAGGTAAATATTTCGGTTTATCTGAAAAAACAATCTTCACTTTCAATAACTATCTATAACTCGCTTGGCGAGAAAATTGAATCATTATGTAACAACATAATAAATACTTTCGGATTACATAAATTTACATTTGATGGCTCAAAACTTGACAGAGGCATATATTTTTGTGTAATTTCGACAGATGATAAAAAGATTACTAAAAAACTGATACTTATAAAGTAAATTTAAAAAATAAAAATAGTCATGAAAAAAATAATAATTATTTCAATAATTTTATTGAGTTACTTTGGTTTATTCAGTCAGACTTGGGTCAATATCAATTCTTCAGAGCCTCTTCCTGTTGAAACCAAATTGGTTTATTCAAACATCGAAAACTCAATTGTAAAATTTTCAGTTGACGGTTTTACAAAAACTGAAATTCAAACTCCAAAAGGAAAAGAATTTATAATTAGTCTGGATGGTGCATCCTCATTGTTGACAAAGGGAGCACCTGATCTGCCAAAAGTTACAGCTTCGGTAATAATTCCCGAACTTGCAAAAATGGAGATCAAAGTAATTTCATCTTCTTATCAGGAATTTACTGATATTGAAATTGCTCCTTCAAAAGGTAATTTTACTCGTGATATTGACCCTGCAACGGTTGCTTATACTTATGGCAAGCAATATTCGGAAGATAAATTTTTTCCAGAACAAATTGCTTCATTAAGAAATCCATATATTATCAGAGATTATCGTGGACAAACTATTATTGTTAACCCATTTCAATATAATCCGGTAAGCAAAACTTTAAGGGTTTATACTGATATTACAGTTGAAGTTAGTAAAGTAAGCAACAATGGAATTAATCCTTTAATAAGAAACAAAGAATTAACCTCCGTTGATGTTGAGTTCAAGAATGTTTATTCAAGACACTTTTTAAATGCTAATACGAGTTCAAATAAATACGATCCTGTTGATGATCATGGAAATATGTTGATCATTTCTTATGCCGATTTTATGTCTGCAATGCAACCATTTATTGATTGGAAAACAAAAATTGGTATGCCTGTAGAAATTGTTGATGTTGCCACGATAGGAAATTCTTCAGCTATCAAAACCTATATTCAAAATTATTATAATACTAACGGATTAACTTTTGTTCTTCTCGTAGGAGATGCAGCACAAGTTCCTACTTCTTATGCAAGCGGAGACTCTGATAACAATTACAGTTATATTGTTGGTAGCGATCATTATCCCGATCTTTTTGTCGGACGTTTTTCAGCCGAAAATGTTGCACAAGTCGAAACTCAGGTTGAAAGATCAGTTACTTATGAAAAAAACCCATACAATGACATCGACTGGTTTACAATAGGAACAGGTATTGCTTCCAGCCAGGGACCTGGTGATGACGGCGAATATGATTATGAACATATTAGAAATATAAACACAGATCTTTTAAATTTTACCTACACTTATTGTAATGAATTATTTGATGGTTCGCAAGGAGGAAATGATGCTTCAGGCAATCCGACACCATCAATGGTTGCAGAAACTGTAAATGACGGAACTACAATTATTAACTATACCGGTCATGGAAGCACAAATTCATGGGGTTCATCAAATTTTTCAAGTTCTAATGTTAACAGCCTTACAAATAATGGTATGCTTCCATTTATCTGGTCAGTAGCATGTGTTAATGGAAATTTTGTTGGTGGTTCTTGTTTTGCCGAAGCATGGATGAGAGCAGAAAATAACGAAGAACCGACAGGTGCTGTGGCTACTATGATGTCAACAATCAATCAAAGCTGGAATCCTCCAATGGATGGACAGGATGAAATGAACGATATTCTTGTCGAAAGTTATACCGATAATATCAAAAGGTCATTCGGTGGAATCTCAATGAATGGATGTATGCACATGAATGATGAATACGGCTCTGCCGGTGATGAAATAACAGACACATGGGTTTGTTTCGGCGATCCTTCATTAATGGTACGTACAGCAGTTCCACAGGAAATGACAGTTAGTTATTATCCTACAATTTTCATTGGAATGGATGAATTAACAGTTACTTGTGATGCAGAAGGAGGATTAGTTTGTCTTACTATTGATGGAGAAATAATTGCAGTAGCTTTTATTGAAAACGGTACTGCAACTTTACAATTTGAAGAATTAACCGAACCCGGTATAATAGATATTGCAATAACCGGATTTAACTATTTTCCTCATATTGGTCAGATAGAAATTGTTCCTGCAAATACTCCATATTTGCTTTATGAATCTCATATAGTTGTTGATACTGCAGGAAATAATAATGGAAGTGTTAATGGTGGTGAAGATATTTATCTTACTATGGAAATAATTAATCTTGGCGGTGAACCAGGTATTAATGCAGAAGTAACCATACAGCTTATTGATGAATATATTACTATTACAGATCCAATTGAAGATTATGGAACTATCCCGTCAAATAGCTCTGTTACCAAAGAAAATGCTTTTGCTTTTACTGCTGCTGCGCATATTCCTGATTTACATGTCATAGATTTTGAAGTTATTGTTACTGATGAATTAGATTCAACATGGACCAGTAATTGCGAAATAACTGCCACTGCACCTGTCTTATCAATTGATGGACTTGTAGTTAATGACGTATCAGGAGGAAATGGAAACGGAAGACTTGATCCCGGTGAAACTGCACTACTTGAAATTACAAATTCAAATGCCGGTCATGCTATAGCTACAAATTGTATTTCTTTTATTTTAACATCAAGCCCATATATTCAAATTATTAATTCTAGCGACTCAATTGGTTCCCTTGGATTCTTTGGATCAAAACTTGCAATTTTTGAAGTTGTAGTTGACCCTGATATTCCTACCGGAGTCTTTGTTGCTGATTTTGAATATGAAATTGTTTCAGGTGTTTATAATGCAGAAGAAATTTTTTATGAAAGAATAGGACTTATTTTTGATGATTTTGAAACCGGAGATTTTACAAAATTCGCATGGGAACATGATGGAGATGCCAACTGGACAATCACAAATAATTATCCTTATGAAGGATATTATAGTGCCAAATCCGGTGATATTACTCATAACCAAACTTCAGAATTAGAAATTACACTTGAAGTAATGACAGCCGATTCTATTTCATTTATCAGAAAAGTTTCTTCCGAATCAGGAGATAAATTGAAATTTTATATTGGAAACACTCTAAAAAATGAATGGTCAGGAACAAGTACAGGATGGGTAAGAGAATCATATTTTGTTACAACAGGATGGCATACCTTTAGGTGGGTATATCAAAAAAATGGTGATAAATCTGAGGGTAGTGATTGTGCATGGCTCGACTATGTAGTTTTCCCTCCATTAATGACTTTAACTGCTTATGCTGGATCTGATGATATAGCTTGTGATGGAAACGATTATCAATGCAACGGTACTGCAACTGATTGGGTTTCTCTTGAATGGACAACATCCGGAACAGGAACATTTGATGATAATACAATTCTTGATCCTATTTACACTTCAAGTGATAATGATGTTACAACAGGCATGGTAATTCTTACATTAGAAGCAACAAATAGCGAAGGTGAAACTTATGATGATGAAATGGAACTTATATTCAGCCAGACTCCTGATGTACCGAATACTCCAACAGGACCGAATTATATTGATGTAGAAGCAACCCCAACATCAGAATACACAACTACACAACTTGAATTTGCTTCGTATTATGAATGGAGCCTTACTCCGGAAGAAGCAGGTACTATTTCCGGAAACGGAACAACTGCAATTGCTACATGGAGTACTGATTATAACGGCTTAGCCTATATTTCGGTAAGAGGTAGCAATAATTGTGGTACCGGAGATTATTCAGGTGAGTTGGAAGTTACTGTAGATAATGCAGTAGGAATTATTGAAACTAATTTTTCCTCAATCAATCTCTTTCCTAATCCTAACAGTGGTGTTTTCAATATTACATTAAATAATAATATTACTGATGTTGTTGATATTAAAATACTCAATAATATTGGAGCTAAGGTTTATTCCAAATCAAATATTTCATTTACTGACGGAATAAATTATTCAATCAATATGTCTAAATTGCCACAAGGAATTTATTATTTATTTGTAACAAATAACAATACTTTGATACATAAGAAATTTATTGTGCTTAAATAATCGATTATAATAAATCACTAACAATTACAATTATCTTACTTTAAATCCCTTTTGTAAAGTATATAAACAATTGATGAGAGGTAAAAAACAAACCAACCAAATGTAATGGCAATTGCTTTAATCGAAACATTGTCTTCTATCTCAATGAATAGATAACGGCCAAATGGAACTTTGATAAGATTGTTGAGCGATTTTATTGGGAAATATTGTGCCAATTCTGGCATGATACCATCACGAAAGTAAGGTGCATTTTCAAAAATTGCAACCGCAATGGGTTCAAACATCATTGTGTAAAGTAACAAGGCTACTATTACAAAGCCTGCTTTTTTGATTATCAGTGACAACAGAAACGCAAGTGAGCAATAAACAATTATTTCATAAAGATAAACCGCTAAAAATTCCAGTTCATCAAAAATAACACTAATACTCCAAACATGTGAGTAAATTGAACCGTTGATAAGTCCTGCCAGAAAAACAAATAATGTGCTTAGCAAAGCTATTGCAAATATCATCATCATTTTACTGGCGATATACTCATTTTTACTAAAGCCGTCAATTATATTTTGTCGAGAAATACTATAACTTTGGTCGTTGTTGACAGAAATTATGACAATAAAAGCCAGAAAGATTTTCACAAAAGTGCTTAGATAGGTAATGTTTTGCCAAATATCGGGGAAGTCAAAAATTGGAAGTATAGTTGGGTCGATGCCGTTAAAATCAGCCCCCTGATATTTCAGCCACTCTAAAAATAAACCTCCGGCTGAGGCAATAATTAATAAAGCAACCAAATACATTACCATCAAAATCCAGAAGACTCTGTAGTTTTTCACTTTCAGCCATTCAAGTTTCAATGCTCTAATCATGTTCTTTCAAAATTTTTAGAAATTCTTTTTCAAGTGAATTGGTATGAGTTAAAAGTTTTTTTAAGACTATTTTTTGTTTAAAACAAAACTCATTTACATCTTTTGCCTTAAATCCATCTTTTAATGAAAGATACAAAGAATTGCCGTTTGGTTTAATGCTCTCTATGCCTTTAAAATTCTTAAGTTTAGATTTGAGAGTTTGATTGTCGTTACTATCAATTTCCACCAAATTAATCTCACCAAGTGCATTGCTAACAGCACTCTCATGAATTTTTACACCCTGTTTTAACACACAGAAATGAGTACATACTTTTTGAACTTCGTCAAGAAGATGACTTGCCATAATAATAGTTTTCCCCTGTGCTGCAATTTCGGCAATAAGTTTTCTTACTTTGGCAATGCCTTGAGGATCGAGACCGTTGGTGGGTTCGTCTAAAATAAGTACCGGTGGATCGGAAAGTAATGCTGCTCCTATCGAAAGCCGTTGTTTCATGCCTAAACTATAGGTTTTGAATTTGTCATTTTTTCTATCAATCAAGCTAAGTTGTTTTAAGACTGTATCTATTCGATTCTCACCTGATTTTTTTATGTGGGCAACAATTTTAAGATTTTGAACAGCTGTAAGATAAGGCAGAAAACATGGATTTTCAAGTATGGCTCCAATTTTTTTTCTTGCCTCAACATTGGGCATTTCATCAAACCATTGAAAATTGCCTTTTGATGGTGTTACAACATCTAATATCATTCCCAGAGTGGTTGTTTTACCACTTCCGTTTGGCCCGAGTATTCCGAAAACCTGTCCGGGCATAATGCTGAGGTTTAGGTTTTGTACTGCCTTTATTTTTCCAAAATTTTTTGAAAGGTCTTTTATTTCAAGGATTTTATTCAAATTGTGCAAGATTTAAGTCCAAAATATTTATAAAATTACCTTCTTTAATGCCATTCAATATTTTTGGGATTTCTTCCCAGTTAATATCTCCTTTCATAAAAAATGCCAGTGTGATATCTTCTTGAATTATAATTCCAACATATTCTTTATGTTTTTTTTCCGGACTGCTTAATAAATACATTTCATTATTACCACCATAAATGGAGATATATTCTTCAAAACCGTTTGATTTAAAATTATTAATCATATCGCGGTATAATTTATCAGCTATGCTAATAGAATCCAGTTTGTAAATCAACAGTTTCTTAATATCGTCAACCACATTGTTAATTTCGGTATTATCACTAATATTCAACATTCTAAGAGTGCTGGGGTAAAGACAAAAAGCCCTTTGCTTATGGTTTTCTGCAAAATCCTTAAAAAGATTTTCCTGCCCTTTAACAGACAGGAAAATCGTTAGGATAAATATTAATGTTATGAAGATTTTATTTTTTATCATTATCATCTTGGTGTTCGGTATGAAAGTTTTTGAGATTTTCCATACCATTCAATTTCATTCCGCTGGCAATTTTCGAAATATTCTTTAAATCAATATCGCCAAAAAGGCTTAAAATTACAAATTTTTTATTTCCACCAACAAGCATAATAAGTTCTTCAACAATTCCATCTTTTTCCTTAATAGAAAATTTTACATTTTCTTCAGCATCGGTAACCGTCATAAGTTCTTCATAACCTGCTTCATCAATTTCTGCAGCAACAGTTTTAAATAATTTTGCAGGGTTTTCACAACTGTCGTTAATAATTATTTTCATGCCTTCGAGCCTGCTTATTGTCTGCATAAACTCTGTTTCTTCTTCGTTGCTACCTTCAAAG
The DNA here is from genome assembly GCA_021107915.1 of Bacteroidales bacterium. Lineage (GTDB taxonomy): Bacteria > Bacteroidota > Bacteroidia > Bacteroidales > JAIORY01 > JAIORY01. The sequence goes on from JAIORY010000143.1 coordinate 24,486, forward strand.
TTGGCAAATATGGAAAACATTTTTTGATTAATAATAATCTTGGCAAAATTATTATTATCAGAATACTTTTCAAAATATTTGTTTACCACTGATTTCTGTGCCATCATTGATAATGAGATTGCAAAAATTCCTAAAATTAATGTTAATCGTTTCATAATTTTTAAATTTATTTATTAATAATTTGTTTTACTTCTTGTTTTACTTCATTTATTTTATTTATTTCTGATGAATAGATTTTTCCTTTGTTAAGTTCAGTAGAAATAAGCATTAATGCCTGTCGGCTAATTTTATATGCCTGTTTGGGGTCGTCAATTGTGTATGGATTTTTACTGTTTAAATTATCCAAACCTATGGCAAATGTAATGAGGATTAGTATGCTTGCAGCCACAGTTGTAATTTGCCATATCAACCTGCTTTTTCTTTGAGGCAGAGAAAACTCTTTATTGCTTTCAAGAGCTTTTCTTTTTGCGATTTCAGCAAAGAAACCTGTTTCCGTTTTTTTGGAACTTTCATTCTGGAAATGTTTTTTAAGTATTTTTTCCTCCTCAATAGAAGTTTTTCCTTTCCAGTATTTTTGTTTTAACTTTTCAATTTGCAATTCCATATCCTTCTATTTTTTGAAATGAATACTTAATTTTTTGTCTTGTTCTATGAATAGATACTTTTACATCTGAGAGGCTCAACGACATTACTTCAGCAATTTCCTGATATGTCATTTCTTCCACCTCCCTCAGATGAAAAACTTCACGGTTTTTAGGTGAAATCGTTTTCAGTATTTTGTCTAACCAGTTCAAACTATCATTTAAAATTGATTCATGGTCTGTTTCATCACTTTCTGAAACAAATTCTAAAGAATCAGCAATTGTAAATCTATTTGTTTTTACCCAGTCATAGCATTGATTTCGTGTTATGCGCATAGCCCACGAATCGTAACAGCTAATACCTGTGAGTAAATCGCGTTTCTTCCATATTTTTAACAAACACTCCTGAACAACATCTTTTGCAGTATCAGTATCCTTTAGTATCGAAAGTGCATATCGATACATCTTTTGACTGACAGGCATTATTTTATTTTCAAAAATTATTTTCGACATTTCAAAAAGGAGACGATGAGTTTATGGCAAAGTTACAAAAAAGGTGTGTTTTTTTTAAAAACATCAAGTTTTGGATTTTGAATTAATCGGACTAAAATTAATTACCGGTTTATAATTTCATCATTCAACTGTTCCTCAACTCCTTTTTACTTTTCAGATGTGAGTAACTAAGTAATTAGTGTTTTCATAGAGTTACTATTTATAATTTTACTTACTTTTGGCTGTATAAATGTAGTGTCATAAACAATAATCAATAATAATGAAACGAAACATTCATATTCTTTTAATATATTTTATTCTGATATTATTTACAAACCAGAGTTTTTCTCAGAATAAAAATTTTGACCAATTTTCAAATTCAACTATCATTACAAAAAAAGACAGTCTATGGGATTTGAAAATAACAGAACTAAAAATGCCTGCTTTATATAGCGGTGAAAAAGCCCTTCTTCTGCCTTATAAACTTGATAATTCGGAACTAAAATATTTCAGACCTGTTTTTTCACAAGCAGGATATTCTTGTGGACAAGCAAGCAGTATCGGATATGGTTTTACTTATGAGATTAATTTTTTACGCAATCTTACTTCTGATACAAGTATTAATCAATATCCCTCTCATTTTGCATGGAATCTGCTGAATGACGGATACGGGAATCAAGGCGTAAGTTTTTTTGATTCGTGGGAGATACTTAAAACTATTGGCACACCAACAATATTTGATTACGGTGGCATGACCACAGGATCGACAACCCACTGGATGACCGGATACGATAAATATTATAACGGGATGCATAACCGAATTTCTGATTTTTATAAGATAAAAACAGATACTCCTGAAGGATTAGAAATTCTTAAAAATTGGATGAATGATCATCTTAACGGTTCTGATGTTGGCGGACTCGCCAATATTATGATAGGCTCATCGGGTATTACTGTGCTACAAATACCGGAAGGAACTCCCGAAGCAGGAAAATATATTGTAACTAACTGGAGCGAATGGGTAGGTCACAATCTTACAATCGTGGGTTATAACGATTCCATTCGGATTGATATTAATAATGACAACCTTTTTACTAATGATTTGGATATAAATAACGACAGCATTGTTGATATGAAAGACTGGGAAATAGGAGCTTTCAAAATAGTAAATTCGTGGGGCAATAACTGGGCCGACAGCGGATTTATTTACATGATGTATAGTCTTGGAGCTAAAATGCATACCGAAGGAGGAATATGGAATAAGTCGGTTTATGTTATTGATACCAAAGAAAACGTTGATCCATTACTGACAGTAAAACTTGAAATCGAACACAACTCCAGAGATAAAATCAAAATTTCGGTAGGCGTTAGTCAGGATACTTCATCAGTAGCACCTTCACAAATTATTGATTTTCCTGCTTTTCAATATCAGGGTGGCGACCATTATATGCAGGGTAACGATACTCTTGAACAAGAAAAAACCATCGAAATAGGTCTTGATATTTCACCACTTTTAAGTAATCTTTCAAGTGGCAACATTGCCAAATTTTTCATTTTAGTTGATGAAGATGATCCGGAAAATCTTGGAACAGGAAAAATTAATCATTTTTCAATAATTGATTATACATCGGGAGTTAATGAAATAACTTGCCCTGTAAATTATCTTCCATTAAACGAAAATGACTTAACATATCTTTCAATTAATCATACTGTTACTTTCGATAAGGTTATCATCGAAAATGAAGAAATTGAACCACTTGTTTTAAATGAACCGTATAATTTTCAATTATTAGCAAGTGGAGGTACACCCCCTTATTACTGGAAAAATATTATGAACTACGGAGAAAAAAATTATGAAGACGAATTTCCGGAAATAAGTTCAAACCAACTAATTCCTGTGAATAATGATGAAGCTTGGGTTTCTCAAAACCTTGAATTTTCATTCCCGTTTTACGGAAAAAATTATAGCGAAGTAATGGTTCATACTGATGGTTTGTTGATGTTAGAGGACGAGACCTATGCCTGGACATACGTAATTGACGATATGGTTTTATTCAAAAATGTTCCATCAATTTCTCCATTTCTTTATGATTTGAGATTTATTACATATCAGGGCGAAGGAATGTGGTATGAAGGAAATCAAGAATATGCCCTCTTCAGATGGAAAACATCAATAAATAATACTTCAGAAGATACAGATGTAAATTTTGCCGTTAAGCTTTTCCCTGATGGAAATATTGAATTTTACTATGGTGATTTAATCTTTAATGATACCGTTAAAGCTATCACAGGTGTTTCGAGTGGTGATGGAATAAATTATTATACATCTCAAACCGAACCTTATTTGAATTCAGTAATTCAGGTTCTGCCATACGATTTTCCTGCAGGACTGGATATTTCTTATTATGGATTAATTAGTGGAATTCCTACAGAAGCTTGCCCGGCTTGCGAAATCACAATTCAGGTAAAAGACAATAATAATTTACTTTCCGTGAAATCTTTTCCGGTTTCAACAGATGGTTTGCTTTTTACTCATTCTATAATTTCGGGTGATGATAATATTATTGAAAATGGTGAAACTGCATTTATCTCAACAACATTTAATAATCTTAATGATTATGAAATTGAGGATGTTTTTATTAAAATTTCCTGCCAGAACCAATATATTTTATTAACCGACAGTATTGAGAACATTGGAACAATTCCTTCCGGTGAAACAGTTACTTTTGAAAATATTTTTGAATTCACTATTGATGAAATAATTCCCGATAATAACTCAATTTTGATTGAGGCTGTCATTCAAAATTCAACAGATACCTTAATAAAAAACTTATTTTTTAAAGCACATGCCCCGGATCTTAAAATATCCTCTATTTTGTTTTCAGATGGAAACAATAACGAACCCGAAGCAGGAGAAACTCTGGATATTATTATTCCGATTCGCAATTTCGGGACAGGTGCAAGCCAAGATGTTGAAGGAACTTTAATTTCTTCTGATCCGGCTATAACTATCAATAATTCATTCAATATTTATGGGAATATTAAAAATGGAGAAAGTGTAAATAAATCATTTAATATTACCATTGATGAATATACACCTATTGGGTACAAACCCGATTTTGAATTTTATATCACTGCTTCAGGCGGAGAAATTACAAATACAGAATATTTTACTTTCCAGATTGGGAAGATACCTGTTCTTATTCTTGACCTTGATCCGTTTATGCACTCAGGACCAACAATGCAAAAAATCGTTGATACATTAGATATTATTTACGAATATTCAAATGTATTTCCTTTAATGCCCGAAAATTACCACTCGATTTTTTTAAATTTGGGGGTTTATTTTTCAAATTATGAGCTATCTGTAAATCAAGGAGAAATGCTTGTAGAATATCTCGACAATGGAGGAAATTTATACATGGGAGGACGTCCCACCTGGATTGAAGACATTCAAACCGAAATTCATGGCAAATTTAATATTAATGTAATACCACATGGATGGTTTTTGATAGATACCTTGTTTGGGGTTTCAGGTACTTTATCAGAAAATATGATGTTTATCGATTCATCAGAACAACCGGTTAATAAACTCTACTTTGAAGCTGTTGCGCCTGCCGAAATCATTTTCTATAATAATGATACAACAAAAGGATATGTTTCTCTTTTTGATGAAGGAAATTATAAAACCATTGCTTCCTCTATAAATTTTGGTGAATTATTTGGTATTGCTCAAAGTAACCAGAAAGAACTTCTTAAACAGTATCTCAAATTTTTTGGTGTTGAACAAAACACTTTTGGTATTAACGACTTATCTGATAAAAATCAAATTCAAGTCAGAAATTATCCAAATCCTTTTACTCACCAATCAATAATTGATTTTACTCTTGAAACAAAATCAAAAGTTATAATAGAAATTTTTAATATCAAGGGACAAAAAATTAATAATCTTATCAATAACAATTTGAATAAAGGCAATCATAAAATTATTTGGGATGCCCGGGATAACTCAGGAAAAGCTATTCCAGGGGGTATTTATTTTTACAGAATTCAAACTAACGAATATTGTGATGGTGGGAAAATGATATTGATGAAGTGGTAAGTAGTGGCTCTAAGAAAACGTCAATAACTTCGTTATGCTCGTATTTAAAACC
>JAIORY010000382.1 GCA_021107915.1 Bacteroidales bacterium
ATTATTATTGATTTGTAAATATAAGAAATGTATTCCAAAAATGGGAAATTATTTTATGAAAGAAAACCTGCCGGTCCTGCCTAAGGCGGATTGGCAGGTTTTTATTTGGAATTTAAGTATCCTATAACTGCTCCTTAAGATCAAGTAAAAATTCCTTCATAGATTTTAAAGATTTTACAATTTCTACATTCTTCACAGTATCATCTTTATTTTTTGCAAGTTTTGTTTTTGCTCCTTCAAGAGTATAACCTCTTTCTTTTACAAGATGAAAAATAACATAGAAATTATCAATATCAGTTTGTGTAAATAATCTGTTACCTTTTTTATTCTTTTTTGGTTTAATAATATCAAATTCTTTTTCCCAAAAACGAATTAAGGATGTATTTACATCAAACATTTTTGAAACTTCGCCGATAGTATAATAAAGTTTTTCAATCATTTTCGCATTTGTCAGTAGTCCACTAAATTTATAGTAGTACATTATTAATCCATTGATTGGGAAGGCAGTGCTGAGAGGTCCAGCATTTTTTCGTATTCTTCAGGAGTAAGATCATTAAAGAAAAAATGTACCGGATCAATAGCTTTACGATCTTTTTGAACTTCATAATGTAAATGAGGAGCAGTAGATTTTCCGGTATTGCCAACAGTAGCTATCAATTGACCTCTTTTAACTTTTTGTCCTCTTTTAACTTTAAATTCGTGAAGATGAGCATAAAGAGTATGGTACCCATATCCATGATCAATTATTATTACATGACCATAGCCTCTTCTTGATTTTCTAATATACTTAACAACTCCGTTTCCTGTAACATATACTTCGGTTCCTGTAGGAGCAGAAAAATCAACTCCCGAATGAAATTTCTTAACCTTATAAAAAGGATCAGTACGATAACCATAATATGAAGAAATTCTTTTCATATCAACATTTCTAACCGGCTGAATTGCAGGAATACATGAAAGCATTTCTACTTTATTTTTTGCCATTTTAAAAACCTCATCAAAAGATTTTGATTGCGTAACAAGCTGACTTGTAATCTTGTCAAGTCTTTTTGTAGTTTCAATAATTATATCAGAATTTTTATACCCATCAAGTTTTGCATATCTATTAGCTCCACCATAGCCGGCTTTTCTGATCGAACTGGGAATTGGTTCTGCTTCAAAGATCACCCTGTAAATATTATCATCCCTATTTTGAATATCATCCAAAACTGCTGAAACATTATCAAATTTATCATTTAAAATACTGAATTGCAATTGATATTGCTCAATTTCCCTTTTTTGCATTTTTTCTCTTGGTGATTCAAAAAAATTATATGCTATTACCAAAACAACACCGGCAAATACTAAAGCAGTTGATAGAAAAGAAAATATTTTTATCAACCAGATTTTTGTAGATACCTTTACTTTATCATAAGATAAAGTTCGGGGATTGTATTTATATTTGGTTTTTGGCATATTAATTATTCAAAAGACAAAAAAACTAAATGCAATTTTCATCAGAACAAATGCAAATTTAATTAAATAAACTAAATTTGCAAATAAAAAGAATTAACAACAATCTGTTAAAAAATACATTTGCATGAACTCTTCCCAAGTAAGAAAAACTTTTTTGGAATTTTTTAACTCTAAAAAACATCACATTGTTCAATCTGCACCAATGGTTGTAAAAAACGATCCTACTCTTATGTTCGTTAACGCAGGCATGAATCAATTTAAGGATGTATTTTTAGGAAATTCTCCAACTAAATTTAAAAGAGTAACTGATACTCAAAAATGTTTAAGAGTTTCAGGAAAGCATAATGATTTGGAAGAAGTAGGTCGAGACACCTATCATCATACTATGTTTGAAATGCTTGGTAACTGGTCGTTTGGCGATTACTTTAAAAAAGAAGCAATTGAGTGGGCATGGGAATTACTTACGGATGTTTTTAAAATAAATAAAAATAACCTCTATGTAACGGTTTTTGAAGGCGACAAAAATGATAATCTGCAAAAAGACGAGGAAACATATTCATATTGGAAAAACATTGTAACTGAAGACAATATTCTTAATGGATCGAAAAAGGACAATTTCTGGGAAATGGGTAATACCGGTCCTTGTGGACCATGTTCCGAAATTCATATTGATATCCGAAGCGAAGAAGATAAAGTAAAAATTCCCGGCAAGGAATTAGTAAATAAAGATCATCCTGAAGTTATTGAAATATGGAATTTGGTTTTTATTGAATTTAACAGAAATGCAAATGGAAAACTTGAGCCATTACCGGCAAAACATGTTGATACAGGTTTGGGATTTGAAAGACTTTGTATGGTAATGCAAGGAGTAAGATCAAATTATGATACTGATGTTTTTCAACCTTTAATTAAAGAAATAGAAAAACTTTCCAGTAAAAAATATGGCGATAATGATGATACAAATATTGCGATGCGCGTTATTGCTGATCATTTAAGAGCGGTAGTTTTTGCTATCGGTGATGGACAACTACCATCGAATACGGGTGCAGGTTATGTTATTCGACGAATACTTCGAAGAGCAGTTAGATATGGATATACATTTCTGGAATTTCCCGAAGCTTTTATTTATAAGTTAGTTCCATTACTTGTTAATCAAATGGGAGATACTTTTCCTGAAATACGCAAACAAGAAGAGCTGATTCGGAAAGTTATTGCCGAGGAAGAAATTGCATTTCTAAGAACTCTTTTTCAGGGAATAAAAAAGTTTGATCAGTACATTTCCCGCAAAGGAAAAGATAAAATTATTGATGGTGGTTTTGCATTTGAACTTTTTGATACTTTTGGTTTTCCGATTGATCTGACTCAGCTAATGACTGAAGAAAAAGGCTGGACAGTTGACATGAAAGGTTTTGAAAAAGGACTGAAAGCACAAAAAGAACGTTCTAAAAAAGCAGCAACTGTAAAATCAGAAGACTGGATAATATTATCACAAAATAACAATAAAAGCGAATTTACAGGATATGAGAAACTAACTGCTGAAGCTGAAGTAATTAAATATAGAAAAGTTAAAACAGGGAAAAATGAATTTTTTGAGATAGTTTTGGACAAAACTCCTTTTTATGCAGAATCAGGAGGTCAGGTTGGAGACAAAGGATATTTTCTGATGAATGATGATAAAATTTTTATTGATGATACAAAAACAGAAAATAATCTTATAATTCACATTACAAAAAAAATACCGCAAAACATAAGTAAAAATATTACAGCCGTAGTTAATTCAGAAAAAAGACAACAAACAGCAAATAATCATACGGCAACACACCTGTTACATTCTGCTTTGAAAGAGGTTTTGGGCAATCATGTTGAACAAAAAGGCTCGCTTGTAGAACCAAACAGACTACGTTTTGATTTTTCACATTTTTCAAAACTTTCTGATAAAGAAATTAAGAAGGTTGAAAAAATTGTAAATCAAAAAATACGTCAAAATATTCAACTTGATGAAAAACGAAATATCCCTTTTAATGAGGCAAAGAAAATGGGAGCTACTGCTCTGTTTGGAGAAAAATATGGTGATACAGTCAGAGTGATTACTTTCGACAAAAACTTTTCGGTAGAATTGTGTGGAGGAACTCATGTTAATGCAACAGGAGAAATAGGAGTTATGAAATTAATTTCGGAAAGTGCTATTGCTGCCGGTATTCGCAGAATAGAAGCAATAACTGCCGAAAAGGCCGAGGAATATATTATTAAGCAATTTGATACTATCAATAAAATCAAAGAGCTTACTAAAAATCCTAATAATTTAATTTCCGGTATTCAAAATCTTATTGAACAAAATTCTATTTTACAAAAAGAAATCAATAAACTAAACAAAGGAAAAGTAAATGAGATTATTAATGAACTTTCTAAAAAAGCAGAAAAAATAAGTGGTGTTAATTTTATTTCTGCGAAACTTGATATTGACATAAATACAGCAAAAGATATTGCATTTAATCTCAATAAAAAGGTTAAAGATATGTTTCTTGTTTTGGGAACGACCCAAAAAAGTAAAGCAAATTTAACAATAATGATTTCTGAAAATATTATCAAAAATAAAAAATTACATGCAGGGAATATTATCATGGAAATATCAAAAGAAATAAAAGGAGGTGGCGGTGGACAAGCCCATTTTGCAAGTGCAGGCGGAAAGGATCCACAGGGAATTGAAAACGCAATTAAATTAGCAAAAACAAAGATCAGATAGAAAAATTATATTTTATTGCTATTACAAACATTCGAGTGCTTTGAGTGTTTGCAGTTCATTAAATTTGATGATAAAGTATTTAAATAATAACATTAGTTGTTTGAAATAACTAACAATTTAACTGTTAATAAGTTCTTATTATTGATTTTAAAAAAGTGCAAATTTTTTATAAATTTACCGTCATAATGCATTTTTATGCATATTGGATTTTGACAGAGAAATAGAACTAATAACTTATGCGTATAAAGAACCTCATTATTTTTGTTTTAATAATCTTACTTGGAACAGCAGCATATTCGCAGCAAACAGAAGGAGAAGTTGAATTGTCATATTCAACTATCAGCGGCATACAATCCAAATTATCAGATGTTACAGGATGGTCATTACAAGATAACGGAAGATGGGCGAGTGAAAAAAATATTATTCCTTTTTCTAATTATAAAACTAAAAAAAGACCTACTGCAAAATTCAAATTAGGGCAGGAAAACTTTACTGAAATACAGCTTAGAAGAGTATTGATTGACGATATACAATACAATGTTTTGATAATTGAATACCAAGATGGTAAATATGAATTTCCACTACTTGAAGAAGGATGGCGCAGTTATCTCTCAGCTTCGTATTATGTTTTTAAAGCGAAAAATTTACTTAAAGTCCTACCCGAAGATGTAAAGTTTAATGAATCTTATGCCATCAATCTTGATGTTTATTGTTATGGAGAAGAAAAAAACTACGACCCTGAAATAATTAGCAATAAGATTGTTAATAAGATCACAAAAACACAAGCTCTTATAAATTACAATCAGGCAAATCTTGTTTGGGCAGTTTATCCGATTTTTGAGAATGGGGAAAAAAACTGTCGTTTTAAATTTATTAAATCATACGTTACACAACATTTGTATTCATTTTATACTGACCCCAGACATAGAAAAGAATTATTTAAACGTTCATTTTATGAGACCAACTATCATAAATTTAAAAATTTTATCAGAAGTGCACAACAGAGTATAATTCCCATGGATGGGCAATTGTCCGAATTTCAAAATCATTATAATATTGGAATGTTAAATTACCAATCCGGCAATTTCGACATTGCAGTTGAGGAATTTAATGAAGCTTTGAAGTTTAAACCAAATAGTAATATTTCTATGTTATATTCATTTCGTGGTATTTCTAAATTAAAACTAAATCAATTTAATCAAGCAATTGAAGATTTTGATAAAGCAATAGATATGAAACCCAAAGAAGTTGCTGAATATTCCAATTGGATAAAAAACTATTTTAATCGTGGTGTAGCAAGATTTTATATTGACGATTTTGAGGGGGCTTGTCAAGATTGGAATAAATCATTTGAGCTTGGTTTTGGAATTGCTCTGGAATACTTAAATAAGTATTGTGCATACTAATTATTTGAATAAAATGTTTAAAAATAAATTTTTATTTTTCTTTTTTGGATTTTTGCTATTAGCAAGTTTTTCATCTTTCTCACAGAATTATGATAAAAATAATAAAAGCTTTTTTGCAAATTGGAAAATCAATATAGATGGAGGGATAAACCTGTTTTATGGTGATATTCAACAATATAGATATGCTCCTTATAAAGAAGATTATCGACTTGCATACAGCTTATCATTACACAAACAACTATCTCCTGTGTTTGGTTTTGGTGGACAATTATTAAACGGTAAATTACACGGAACAAGAATAAGTAGTGTTCCTCAGTCAGGTTCGACTGAATATACCGGAACCGGAGTATATTTTGACGCAGATGTTTTTGAATATAATTTGAACTCAACAATTAATTTCAGTAATTTATTTGGTAAATTTGATCCTTACCGGAAATTTTCGATTTACGGACTGGCAGGTATAGGATTTTCTAATTGGAAAACCGAAGTTAAGGATTATAATACAGATGATGTACTAAGAAGAAGTGGATTTACAGGAAGTGGGTTAAACAAAAGAACAACAGAAATAGTTATTCCCATAGGTTTGGGATTAAATATTAATCTTAATAATAGCTTCGGTATTAATTTTCAAAGTACAATCAGAGGAGTTAATTCCGACAAACTTGACGCAACTGTAAGTGGTAGAAAATACGATTATTATAACTATACATCCTTAGGCTTCTCCTATAATTTCAATAATTTAAATATTTCTCTTAAAAACACTGACAAAAGACATATAAGATATCAAAGAAAAATTGAAAATGAAGCAAGGAGAGATATGAAAGCATATAGTAAGCAAGATGAACTTGAAAAACGTATAGCTAAAAGGCGTAAGATGGATGATAAGAAACTTGAACAGCGTGAACAAATGAAAAAAAGCAAGTCAAGAAACAAATCATTTCGCGAGTTGGCCCCACAAGCTGCTGAATATGATATAATCAGTACTTCATATTATTCAAGTTCAGATAGCAAAACATATAAAAACACTATTGGAATAGCAAAAATTAATGAAGATCCTCCTCAAAAGAAAGAAACAATAATTGATGAAGGAAAGTTTATTATTACAGGAAATCAGCCTTCTTCATCAAATATTACTTATAATGCTTATCAACAATCCTCAGATACAAGAAATACTATTACACCTCAAACTCAACAATCACAAAATATAATTAGCCCTCAAACTAATTATAATCAGCAAGATCAAACCCCACAATCAGGAGTGATTTTTAGAATACAAATAATGGCAAAATATCAAAAAAGAGCAAATATTCAACAATTAGCAAATTTATACAACATAAACCAATCAATAATTGAAGAGTATATTGATGGTTATTACAAATATACTGCAGGAATGTTTTACAACTATAATAATGCAGTAAACTACAAGAATGTATTAACAAATAAAGGAATTGTAGGTGCTTTTATTATTGCATACAGAAATGGAAACAGAGTTTCTTTAAGAAGCGTATTATAGATAATTATTATCCAAATAAAAAACCGGATTAATCAAAATAAATTAATCCGGTTTTTTTTGTAATGTATATTTTATTTCAAAAACTTAAAGTCTTTTCCAAGGTATTTCGCTGAATCTCCAAGAATTTCTTCTATTCTAATCAATTGATTATATTTTGCAATTCTGTCTGATCTGCTTGCCGAACCGGTTTTTATTAAACCCGTGTTTAAAGCAACTGCAAGATCAGCAATTGTAGTATCTTCTGTTTCTCCCGAACGGTGGCTAATAATAGCAGTATATCCATTTCGGTGTGCCATATTAACAGCATCTATTGTTTCGGTGAGAGTTCCTATCTGGTTAACTTTAATTAAAATTGAATTAGCTATTCCAAGATCAATACCTTTTTGTAAACGCTCAGTGTTAGTAACAAAGTTATCATCACCAACTAATTGAATTTTGTTACCCAGTTTATCTGTCATCAATTTCCATCCATCCCAATCATCTTCTGCCATACCATCTTCGATAGAGATAATAGGATATTTATTCACCCATTTTTCCCAGTATTCAACCATTTTGGCAGGAGTAAGCTTTTGACCGGTTGACCATTTAAGATGATATACATTTTCTTCGGGAATATAATACTCAGATGCAGCAGGATCAAGTGCAATAAAAACATCTTCGCCCGATTTATATCCGGCTTTTTCAATTGCCTGAATAACCAACTGCACAGCTTCTTCATTTGATTTTAGGTTTGGAGCAAATCCACCTTCATCACCAACATTTGTTGAATATCCTTTTTTCTTCAAAACAGTTTTCAGGTTATGGAATACTTCTGCACCCATTCTAACTGCTTCAGAAAAAGTAGATGCACCAACAGGCATAATCATAAACTCCTGAAAATCGATACTATTATCAGCATGTGACCCACCATTTAAAATATTCATCATTGGAATTGGAAGCATATTTGCATTTACTCCGCCAATATATCTATATAAATACTGTCCGGTTTCCTGAGCAGCAGCATGAGCAACAGCAAGTGAAACACCGAGAATAGCATTTGCACCCAGCTTAGCTTTATTTGGAGTACCGTCAATTTCTATCATTCTATTATCAATCTCATTTTGATCGGTAACATAATATCCCTGAAGCTCATCGTTTAAAATATTATTAACATTTTGGACAGCTTTAAGTACACCTTTTCCAAGATAAGTACTTTTGTCATTGTCGCGTAGTTCAACTGCTTCATGAATTCCTGTTGAAGCACCGGAAGGAACGGCAGCCCTGCCAATTACACCTTCATCAGTATAAACATCAACTTCTACTGTAGGGTTTCCTCTTGAATCGAGGATTTGCCTTGCATGAATATTAATTATTTTGCTCATAATAATGTTTTTTATATTTAAATGGTTGACAAAAGTAAAACAAAAAAAGGATAAAGTAAATATTTACTTTATCCTTTTTTATACTTAGACAGACAATTAAGTGCTAAAAAAAATTATCTATTTATCTTCCTTTTTATTGTCTTCAGGTTGTTCGGCTTTCTTTTCAACATCTTTTGTTTCTACCTTAGGTGCTTGTTTCTTTTCATCTAATTGTTCTTCTTTTTTAACTTCAGCCTTTGGTTCAACTTTCTTTTCAGCATTTGGAGTTTCAGCCTTTTCCTCAACAACTGTTGTTTCAGCTACTTGCTCCTCAATTTGTTTTTTAGTTCCTGCTCTTCTGGTACGTTTTTTCTTTGGTTTTTTATCAGCTTTTTCAGCTAACATTGTTTCATTATAATCAACCAATTCCATTATACACATTTCAGCATTATCACCAAGTCGATTACCGGTTTTAAATATCCTTGTATAACCACCGGGTCTATCCATAACTTTTGCTGAAATTTCTCTAAACAATTCAGTAACTGCCTCTTTACTTTGCAAGTGACTAAAGACCATTCTTCTTGAGTGTGTTGAATCTTCTTTTGATTTAGTAATCAAAGGTTCAACAAAACCACGTAATGCTTTTGCTTTTGCGACAGTAGTTTTAATTCTCTTTTTAAGAATTAATGATGTAGCCATATTAGCTAACATTGCTTTTCTGTGAGAATGAGTTCTGCTTAAATGGTTGAATTTTTTTCCGTGTCTCATTTCAATTATTCCTTATCTAATTTATATTTTGCTACATTCATTCCAAATTCCAGGTTCTTAGTTTTAACAAGATCCTCTAACTCAGTAAGTGATTTCTTGCCAAAATTTCTAAACTTTAGCAAATCATTTTTATTATAAGTAACCAGATCACCCAGAGTTTCAACATCAGCTGCTTTAAGACAATTCAATGCTCTAACTGACAGGTCAAGATCAACTAATTTAGTTTTCAACAACTGACGAGTATGCAATGAACTTTCATCAAATTCATCAGCAATAGTTTTTTCTTCAGTTTCCAAAGTAATTTTTTCATCAGAGAATAACATAAAATGATGAATTAATATTGTAGCTGCTTCTTTAAGAGCTTCCTTTGGATGAATTGAACCATCAGTCTCAATATCAAAAACTAATTTTTCGTAATCAGTTTTTTGTTCTACTCTGTAATTTTCAACAGAATATTTTACATTTTTAATCGGTGTATGAATTGAGTCGATAGCAATTGTATCAATGGTAGCATTCAAAGATTTGTTTTCTTCAGCCGGAACATATCCTCTACCTTTATCAATAGATATTTCTAAGGAAAATTTTACTGAAGGTTCCATTTTACAAATAACTACTTCTGGATTTAATACTTGAAAAACTGATAAAAATTTATTAATATCACCGGCAGTGAATGTTTCCTGATCACTGATAACAATATTTATTTTCTCGCTTTCTTCAGTATCAATTTGTTGCTTAAACCTAATTTTTTTTAGGTTAAGGATAATTTCTGCAACATCTTCAACAATACCATTTATTGTTGAAAACTCGTGATCTACACCTTCAATTCTCACAGAAGTAATTGCAAATCCTTCGAGTGATGATAAAAGAATCCGTCTCAGGGCATTACCAATAGTAATTCCGAAACCGGGTTCAAGAGGACGAAATTCAAATATTCCATTGAATTCGTCTGCTTCGTTCATTAATACTTTGTCAGGTTTTTGAAATGCTAAAATTGCCATATTTGAAGCTGTTTAGTTATTGATCAAAAATAATTACTTTATTATTTATTATTTAGAATACAACTCAACAATAAGTTGTTCATTAATATTTTCCGGTATTTCTTCCCTTTGAGGATAATTCATGAATTTTCCACCTAATTTTTCATCTTCCCAATCTAACCACGAATACTGATTGCTTCTGTTAGCTATTGAATTTGTAATTACCTCAAGTGATTTTGACTTTTGTCTTACAGCAACGATATCACCTTCTTTTAATAAACATGATGGAACATTAACAATTTCGCCATTAACTGTAATATGTCTGTGAGAGACTAATTGCCTTGCTCCTCTTCTAGTTGGTGCAATACCTAATCTATAGACTATATTATCCAATCTTGATTCTATAAGTTGAAGTAATATTTCACCCGTAATACCTTTTTTCTGATTAGCTCTATGAAAAGTATTTCTAAACTGACGTTCTAAAATACCATAAGTATATTTAGCTTTTTGTTTTTCCTGAAGCTGAATTCCGTATTCAGATTGTTTTCCTCTTCTTCTGGAATTTCCATGTTGCCCCGGAGGATAATTTTTTCTTTCATATGCTTTGTCTGGACCAAAAATTGGGTCTCTGAACTTTCTTGCTATTTTCGACTTTGGGCCTTTATATCTTGCCATACTATTATTTTTTTTCTACTTTGAATTAAATTATTGTAATAAAAACATTCAAAATTATACTCTTCTTCTTTTCGGAGGTCGGCAACCATTATGAGGTAATGGTGTTACATCCTGTATTTCTGTTACTTCAATTCCACTTGAATGGATTGTTCTAATCGCAGATTCTCTTCCTGATCCAGGACCTTTTACAAATACCTTCACTTTTCGTAAACCAAGATCGTATGCAACTTTTGCACAATCTTGAGCAGCCATTTGAGCAGCATAAGGAGTGTTTTTCTTTGATCCTCTAAATCCCATTTTTCCGGAAGATGACCACGAAATTACTTGTCCGTTTTGGTTAGTTAAAGTAACAATGATATTATTAAAAGATGCTTTGATATAAGCTCTTCCCAAGGGCTCTATTTTAACAATTCTTTTCTTTGAACTTCTTGTTCTTGTACTTTTTATTTTTGCCATGATTATAATTTATTAAAAATCATCATTAAATTAGTATAGAGAATTCACTAATTTAAGTTTATCATTTTACTGCTTTTTTCTTATTTGCAATAGTTTTCTTTTTCCCTTTACGAGTCCTTGCATTATTTTTTGTTTTTTGCCCTCTCAAAGGCAATCCTAAACGATGACGAATACCTCTGTATGAACCAATATCCATCAATCGTTTAATATTCAGTTGTGTTTCTGAACGTAATGAGCCTTCTACTTTATGTTTTTCATCAATAATACTACGAATTTTATTTTGCTCATCATCAGTCCAATCCTGAACTTTTTTATCCCAGTCTATACCGGCTTCAGTTAATATTTTCTGTGCATTGCTACGTCCAATTCCGAAAATATAAGTTAAACCTATTTCTCCGTGTTTATTATTTGGTATATCTACACCTGCTATTCTGGCCATATTTGTTAATTATTTTTGTTAATTCTGAGTTAAATTTTATCCCTGTCGTTGTTTAAATTTAGGATTTTTTTTGTTAATAACATACAATCTCCCTTTTCTTCTAACTATCTTACATTCAGGAGATCTTTTTTTAATGGATGCTCTAACTTTCATTTCAATTGTTTTATAAGATTATTTATATCTAAATGTTATTCTTCCTTTTGATAAATCATAAGGTGACATTTCAAGCTTTACTCTATCACCCGGTAAAATTTTAATATAATGCATTCTCATTTTACCTGAAATATGTGCTGTTATAATGTGACCGTTTTCGAGTTCGACACGAAACATTGCATTTCCAAGCGACTCATTAACAGTACCATCTTGTAATATAGATGTTTGTTTTGCCATTATTACTGATTAATATTAATATTATTCATAATTGCTTCTTCAATAAATTCGTAAGTTGACAACATTTCAGCTTTATTATTACGTATCACAATATTGTGTTCGTAATGAGCCGAAGGTAATTTATCAGCTGTTCGAATTGTCCAACCATCTCTTCCCTGTATTACTTCTTTAGTCCCAAGGTTAATCATTGGTTCAATTGCCAGTGTCATTCTTTCTTTTAATTTAGTGCCATTTCCTCTTCTTCCATAATTTGGCACCTCAGGTTTTTCATGTAAATTTCTGCCTAATCCGTGTCCTACAAGATCACGAACTACAGAGTAACCAAATCCTTCAACATAATTCTGTACAGCAAAACCAATATCTCCAATTCTTTTTCCCGTAATTGCTACTTCTATTGCTTTATAAAGTGATTCTTTTGTACGTTGCATTAAATTACGTAAGTCTTCATTAACTTCTCCCACACCGAATGTATAGGCATAATCACCATAAAATTCATTCATTAAAGTTCCGCAATCTATCGAAACAATGTCACCATCTTTCAATTCTCTCGAACCCGGTATTCCATGAACAACCTGCTCGTTAATAGAAATACATAAAGTATTCGGAAATCCGTTATAACCTTTAAATCCCGGAACTGCTCCATTATCTCTAATAAATTCTTCAGCAAGCATATCAAGTGTTATTGTTTTAACACCCGGCTTAATGATTTTAGCAACCTCAGCTAAAGTTTTTCCAACAAGTAAAGAACTTTCTTTTAATAATAATATTTCACTTTCCGACTTAATATGTATCATTCACTATCCCATATTCATTGATGAACGACCTTTTATTCTGCCTGATTTTGTTAATCCATCGTAATGACGCATTAATAAATGACTCTCTATTTGTTGTAAAGTATCAAGTACCACACCAACAAGAATCAATAATGATGTTCCTCCATAGAATTGTGCAAATTGTGTTGTTACGCCAATCTGACCAACCAAAGCAGGCATTATTGCTACTAATCCAAGAAAAAATGAACCCGGTAATGTAATTCTTGACATTACATTATCAATAAATTCTGCTGTTTTTCTCCCTGGTTTCACTCCCGGAATAAACCCACCGTTTTTCTTCATATCATCAGCCATTTGATTTGGATTAACAGTAATAGCTGTATAAAAATATGTAAACAAAACAATCATAATGAAAAAAGTGAAATTATACCAAAATCCCTGAATATTTGTAAATGCAGAAGCAAATCCGGTTAACATATCCGATTCAGCAAAACCTGCTAAAGTTAATGGGAGAAACATAATTGCCTGAGCAAAAATGATAGGCATTACACCGGCAGCATTAACCTTTAAAGGAATATATTGTCGAACACCACCATATTGTTTATTCCCAACAATTCGTTTAGCATACTGAACAGGTATTCTTCTTGTTCCCTGCACCAGCAATATTGTTAAAAGCACTACAAATATCAGGATTGCAATTTCAATAACAAAATAAACTAATCCACCACCTTTATCTTCCATTTTTGATGCAAACTCACCAAATAATGCGAAAGGTAATCTGGCAATAATTCCAATCATAATTATTAATGATATACCGTTTCCGATACCTTTATCTGTAATCTTTTCACCAAGCCACATAACAAACATAGTACCGGATACCAAAATAATAATGGACGAAATCCAGAAAAATGTAGTTGGTGAAGTAATTCCTGCATCAAATGGAGAAATAGCTTCAGGAGGCAACATTGATATCATATTAGTAATGTATGCCGGAGCTTGAAATCCGGTAATTATCACGGTAAGATATCTTGTAATCTGATTGATTTTTCTTCTTCCACTTTCACCTTCACGTTGTAATCGTTGAAAATATGGAATTGCCATTCCTAATAACTGAATAACAATTGAAGCCGAAATGTATGGCATAATTCCTAATGCAAAAATTGATGCATTAGAAAAAGCTCCTCCTGAAAACATATTCAGTAATCCGAGTAAACCATCACTCGCCTGACTCTGAAGAGCTGTAAGCATATGTGGGTCAACACCCGGTAAAACTACTTTTGATCCCAATCTATAAATAAGGAGAATACCGAGAGTATAAATAATTCTTTTTCTCAGATCTTCAATCTTATTGATATTCCGTATTGTTTGAATTAATTTTTTCATACAATATTAAATTTTTGTTGCAATTCCGCCTTTAGCTTCAATAGCACTTTGTGCCGTTGCAGAAAAAGCATGTGCTTTTACTTCCAATTTAGCTTTTATTTCACCACGACCTAATATTTTAATTAAGTCTTTTTTTGATGCAAGACCATTTGCAATTAATGTATCAATATCAATTGTGGTCAATTTTTTTTCTTCAGCCAATTTTTGAATAGCATCAAGGTTTATTCCTCTGAATTCTTTTCTAAAAGGATTTTTAAATCCACCTTTAGGAACTCTTCTGACCAGTGGCATTTGTCCGCCTTCAAAACCAAATTTACGACTGTATCCTGATCTTGATTTTGCACCTTTGTGTCCTCTGGTTGCAGTATCACCATATCCTGAACCTTCGCCTCTTGCGATGCGTTTGCGTTTTTTGATTGAACCATTAGCCGGTTTAAGATTACTTAAATCCATCTTTATATATGTTTTCTTAAAATTAAACTTCTTCTACTTTAAGTAAATGTATTACTTTTTTAATCATTCCTTCTACTTGTGGAGTTGCTTCAACTTCCAAAGTATGATGAATCCTTTTAAAACCCAAGGCCTGAAGTGTTCTTTTCTGACGCTCCGGTTTATCAATACCACTTTTTATCTGGGTTATTCTAAGCTTTTTCATTCTTAATATTCTTTTTCTTGTTTTAATTCATCCCTTTAATAAAGAACATCCATTTTCAGGAAATTTCATCATTTAATAGAATTAACCGTTAAATACTTCATTAAGACTAATTCCTCTTAATTGAGCAATTGTAAAAGGATCTCTCAATTTTGTTAAAGCATCAATTGTTGCCTTAACAACACTATGTGGATTTGATGATCCTTTAGACTTAGCTAATACATCTTTTACTCCAACACTTTCTAAAACAGCACGCATTGCACCACCGGCAATTACTCCGGTTCCGGGAGCAGCAGGTTTAATAAAAACTCTTGCACCACTATAAGTTCCAATTTGTTCGTGTGGTAAAGTTCCTTTAAGTATAGGTACTTTGATAAGGTTTTTCTTAGCATCATCAATACCTTTAGCAATTGCAGAAGTAACCTCTTTTGCTTTTCCAAGTCCATGACCAACAACACCATTCTCGTTACCTACAACAACAATTGCTGAGAAACTAAATGTTCGCCCACCTTTAGTAACCTTTGTAACACGCTGAATACCAACTAATCTATCTTTAAATTCAATATCGCTGGATTTTACTTTTTTTACATTTACGTTTGACATAATTTCTTATAATTTTAGTCCTCCTTCTCTGGCTGCTTCAGCAAGAGATTTTACTCTACCATGATATAAATAACCACTTCTGTCAAAAACAACAGTTTCAATACCTTGTTCTTTAGACTTTTCAGCGATAATTGCACCAACTAATTTGGCTTTTTCAATTTTATTAACATTTTTTTCTTCAATTCCTTTTTCTTTTGAGGAGGCAGAAACTAAAGTTTTTCCATTTACATCGTCAATTATCTGAGCATAGATTTGCTTATTGCTTCTAAAAACAGATAATCTTGGTTTTTCAGGAGTACCAATAACGTTTTTTCTGATTCTTTGCCTAATCCTAAATCTTCTATATGTTTTTTTATTTTTTATTGTCATTTTTTTAGGAATTTTAAGCCCCTACAGGCTAATTATTAATTTTATTCAGCAGCAGCTTTTCCTGCTTTTTTCCTGACATATTCACCCTGGAATCTAATTCCTTTTCCTTTAAAAGGTTCAGGTTTTCTTTGAGAACGAATTTTTGCAGCAACCTGACCAATTAATTGTTTATCATGTGAAGTAAGAATAATTAATGGATTTTTACCTCTTTCTGTTACAGTTTCTACTTTAACTTCATCGGGCAAAACTAAAAAGATACTATGAGAATATCCAATTAAAAGTTCAAGTACCTGTCCTTTAGCATTGGCTTTATATCCAACTCCAACTATCTCCTGAACAATTTTATACCCTTCCGATACTCCTGTAACCATATTCTGGATTAAAGCTCTGTTAAGTCCGTGTAATGCACGATGGTCTTTTTGTTCTGTTTTTCTTTCAACAATAATTTGATTATCTTCCACTTTTGCGGTAATTGCAGGATTAATAGATTGTTGAAGTTCTCCTAATTTTCCTTTTACCGTAATAACATTCTTTTCAGATATATGAATCTGAACTCCTTCTGGAATATTAATCGGTGATTTTCCTATTCTTGACATATTACAAGTTCTTTTCTATTAATGAACGTAACAAATTACTTCTCCGCCAATATTCAATTTACTGGCTTCTTTATCAGTCATAACACCAGATGATGTTGACATAACGGCTATCCCAAGTCCATTTAAAACACGTGGAAGTTCGTCGTTTCCAACGTATAATCTTAATCCTGGTTTACTGGCTCTGTCAATTTTAGTAATTGCAGATAATTTGGTTACAGGATGATATTTTAAAGCAATTTTAATAATTCCTTGTTTTGAATCATCTTCAAATTTATAATTTAAGATATAACCTTTTTGAAAAAGTATCTTAGTAATTTCCTTTTTTAGATTGGAAGCCGGTATCTCAACCACTCTGTGGTTAGCCATTATTCCATTCCTTATTCTTGTTAAATAATCTGAAATTGGATCAGTAAGCATTTTTTCTATCTATTTTAATTATTTCTAACTACCAACTGGCTTTTCTTATACCGGGGATTAATCCGTTTAAAGCCATTTCTCTAAAATTAATACGTGATATTCCAAATTGACGCATATAACCTTTTGGTCTTCCGGTTAATTTACATCTGTTATGTAATCTTACCGGTGAAGCATTTTTTGGTAATTTTTGTAATGCTTCATAATCACCTGCAGCTATTAATTCAGCTCTTTTATCAGCATATTTTGCAACGAGTTTTACTCTTTTAACTTCTCTCGCTTTCATTGACTCTTTAGCCATAATATTTATTTTTTCTGATTTTTAAAAGGTAACCCAAATTCTTTTAACAACTCTAAGCATTCTTTATCTGTTTTCGCAGTTGTTACTAAAGTAATATTCATACCATTTATTTTAACTACTTTATCAAGAAGTATCTCAGGGAAAATTATCTGTTCAGAAATTCCAAATGTATAATTACCCCTACCATCGAAACCTTTATCACTAATACCCTGAAAATCACGAATACGTGGAATTGCTATAGCAATAAGTCTTTCAAGAAATTCGTACATCCTCTCACCTCTAAGTGTAACTTTCACACCAATTGGCATTCCTTTACGTAATTTAAAATTAGAGATATCTTTTTTCGATTTGGTTATAACAGGTCGTTGTCCTGTAATCATTGTTATTTCCTCAACACTTGAGTCAAGAATTTTTTTATCAACAATGGCATCACCAACACCTTTATTAATTGCAATTTTTAACAATTTAGGCACTTCCATTGAATTTTTATATTCAAATTGCTTGGTAAGAGCCGGAACTACATCTTTGTAGTATTTGTTTTGTAAACTTGGTGTATAATTCATTATTTAATTACCTCCCCAGATTTTTTTGAATACCGTACTGACTTGTTTGTTTTTTCATCAATTTTATGTCCAACCCTGGCAGCTTTACCCGTAGAATCAACAATCATAAGATTAGAAACATTTATTGAAGCTTCTTTCTTTAAAATTCCACCTTTTGGAGTATCAGCATTGGGTTTTGTATGTTTAGACATCATATTAACTCCTTCAACAATAACTCTGTTTTTTACAACATCCACAAAAAGCACTCTACCTTGCTGTCCTTTCGATTCGCCGGTAATTACCATTACAGTGTCGCCTTTTTTAATATTTAATTTCTTTTGCATGATATTCTGTTTATTATATGCGATTATAATACTTCAGGTGCTAATGAAACGATTTTCATGAAATCATGGTCACGTAATTCTCTGGCAACAGGGCCAAAGATTCGTGTTCCAATCATTTCACCACCTTCATTTAAAATTACAACTGCATTATCGTCGAAACGAATGTATGAACCATCATTTCTTCTAATCTCTTTTTTTGTTCTTACAACTACAGCTTTCGAGACTGTACCTTTTTTTATGTTACCTGAAGGCACAGCTTTTTTAACAGTAACAATAATCTGATCTCCAATTGAAGCATATCTCTTTTTTGTACCGCCCAGTACTCTTATACAAAGCACTTCTTTTGCTCCGCTGTTATCAGCTACAGCTAATCTTGATTCTTGTTGTACCATAATTATTTAGCTCTTTCAATTATTTCAACTAATCTCCAGCATTTATTTTTACTAAGAGGTTTGGTTTCCATGATACGAACCATGTCACCAATATTACAATCATTTTTTTCGTCGTGAGCAGAAAATCTGGATGTTTTCTTAACAAATTTTCCATAAATAGGATGTTTTACTTTCCTTTCTATTTCCACAACAATGGATTTTTCCATTTTGTTACTAATAACCAGACCTGTTCTTTCTTTTCTTAAATTTCTTTCCATTTTTCTTACTTATTGGTTTCTTTTTCAGAAAGATTATTTTCTAACTCTCTTTTTCTAAGCTCAGTTTTTATTCTGGCAACAGTTCTTCTGTATTCTTTTATTACATTCGGATTTTCTAAAGGAGAAACAGCATGATTAAGTTTAAGCTTTGTCAGTTGTTTTTCTTCTTCTTCTAATCTTTCTTTCAACTCAATTGTTGAGAGTTCTTTAATAACTACTTGTTCCATCGTTAATATTTTGACTATTCTGAATAATCTCTACGTACAATAAATTTTGTTTTTACCGGAAGTTTTTGAGAGGCAAGTCTCAAAGCTTCTTTTGCAATATCTAAAGGAACTCCTTCTGCTTCAAAAAGAATTCTTCCCGGAGATACTCTGGCTACAAAATATTCAGGAGAACCTTTACCTTTTCCCATACGAACTTCGGCAGGTTTCTTTGAAACAGGTTTGTCAGGGAATATTCGAATCCATAACTGTCCTTCACGTTTCATGTGACGTGTAACTGCCTGACGGGCAGCTTCTATTTGCCTGCCTGTAAGCCAGTGTTCTTCTAATGTTTTAATGCCGAAAGAACCAAATGCAAGTTGATGTCCTCTTTGGGAATTTCCTTTCATCTTGCCCTTTTGCATTTTTCTATATTTTGTTTTTCTTGGCTGTAACATTACTTTTTATATATGATGTTATTGCAAAATATTTTTTATCTTCTTCTACGTTGTTGACCTTTTCTTTGACCACCGCCGTGTTTTGATTTTTCAGTTGAAATAGTTGGTACCAGTTCCGGTTTACCATAAATTTCACCATTGCAAATCCAAACTTTAATTCCAATTCTCCCAAAAGTAGTATGAGCTTCAACAAGCGCATAATCAATATCAGCGCGTAAAGTATGCAATGGAATTCTTCCTTCTTTATACTGCTCAGAACGAGCCATTTCAGCACCACCAACTCTACCTGAAATCAGAACTTTAATTCCATCTGCCCCAACTCTCATTGTAGAAGAAATAGCAGTTTTGATAGCTCTACGAAATGATATTCTACCTTCAATTTGTCTTGCTATTGTATTTGCAACAATCACCGCATCAAGTTCAGGTCGTTTAATTTCAGAAATGTTTATCTGAATTCCTTTTTTTGTCAGTTTTTTAAGCTCTTCTTTTAATTTATCAACTTCAGAACCACCTTTTCCTATAATAATTCCAGGTCTTGCAGTATAAATAGTAACTGTTACAAGCTTAAGTGTACGCTCAATAATTATCTTAGAGATACCTGCTTTGGCTAACCTTGCGTGCAAATATTTACGAATCTTATCGTCTTCAATAAGCTTATCTGCAAAATTTGAACCACCGTACCAATGAGAATTCCATCCTTTGACGATTCCTAATCTAAGACCTATTGGATTTGCTTTTTGTCCCATTAAATTTTATATTAATGTTATTTAATTAATTTTCTATTTCTATTCTGCTGTCAACAACTAAAGTAACATGGTTTGAACGCTTTCTAATTCTGTGAGCTCTTCCCTGGGGTGCAGGGCGAATTCTTTTTAATTGTCTGGCACTATCAACCATTATTTCTTTAACAAACAAATTACTTTCTTCAATTCTCAAACCTTCATTTTTTGCTTGCCAGTTAGATATTGCAGAGAGTAAGAGCTTATGCAATCTTCCTGCAGCTTCCTGAGGAGAATGTTTTAGAATATGTAATGCTTTTTCAACATCAACTCCTTTTATCAGTCCTGCAACTAATCTCATTTTACGAGGAGAAGTAGGACAGTTATTCAATCTGGCAAAACACTTATTCTTTTTTGCTTCTTTTACTTTTTCTGCGCTTATGCGTTTTCTTGCTCCCATTGTATGTTATTTTTTACCTTTTTTTCCTGCATGTCCTCTGAAAATTCGTGTGGGTGCAAATTCCCCTAATTTGTGCCCTACCATATTTTCAGTTATATAAACAGGAACAAATTTATTCCCGTTATGAACCGCAATTGTTTGTCCAACAAAATCCGGAGAAATCATAGAACTTCTTGACCAAGTTTTAACAACTGTTTTCTTTTTTGAATCAATAAGTCCCAAAACTTTCTTTTCAAGTTTGTAATGAATATATGGACCTTTTTTTAGCGAACGACTCATTTTATTTTATTTTTTAATGATCTACTTTTTCTTTCTTTCAATAATATATTTATTGGTAGATTTTTTCTTTGCTCTGGTTTTGTATCCCTTAGCCGGTAATCCTTTTCTTGATCTTGGATGACCACCTGAGGCACGTCCTTCACCACCACCCATTGGATGATCAACAGGATTCATAACAACACCTCTTGTTCTTGGTCTTCTTCCAAGCCACCTGCTTCTACCTGCTTTTCCGGATACTTCTTGTCCATGATCAATATTTGAAACTATACCAATTGTAGCTTTACAAGTTTGTAATATCATCCTTGTTTCGCCTGAAGGTAATTTTATAATAGCAAATTTTCCTTCTCTTGACATAAGTTGTGCAAAAGATCCGGCACTTCTTGCCATTTTACCACCCTGACCAGGACGTAACTCAATATTATGAATAATTGTACCAAAAGGAATTTCACCAAGGTAAAGTGAGTTTCCCACATCAGGAGCAACTCCTTTTCCGGAAACTACTTTTTGACCTACTTGAAGTCCATTGGGCGCGATGATATAACGTTTTTCACCATCAGCATAAAAAAGTAAGGCTATACGTGCAGATCTGTTTGGATCGTACTCAACAGTTTTAACTATAGCAGGAACACCTTCTTTTTCCCTTTTAAAGTCAATTACTCTATATTTCTTTTTATGACCACCACCCATGTATCTCATGGTCATTTTCCCTTCATTATTTCTACCACCTGACCTTTTCATTGGAGCTATAAGGCTCTTTTCCGGTTTAGTAGCTGTAATATCATCAAACGCACTTATTAATTTAAAGCGCTGACTGGGTGTTGTCGGTTTATATTTTTTTAAAGCCATTTTATGTTAAATATTGCTGTAAAAATCAATTGTTTCTCCTTCTTCTAATCTTACAATCGCCTTCTTGTATGCATTTGTTTTACCAGTGATAAATCCGGCTTTTGTATTTCTTGATTTGGTTTTACCTGAAAAATTCATTGTATTTACAGACTCAACCTCTACGCCGTATATTTCGCTAACAGCTTTTTTAATCTGTAGTTTGTTCGCATTTTTATCTACGATAAAACCATATTGATTCAGTTTTTCACTGATAGCTGTCATTTTTTCTGTTATTATCGGCTTAAGTATGATACCCATTTTATTATATTTTAAAAATTATGCAAATAACTTTTCTATCTCTTTTAATGAGTTAACAGGAATTAATAAATTATTAGCATGTAGAATATCGTAAGTATTTAAACCTGATACCTTTGTTACTGATGCTTTTTGCAAATTCCTGGATGACAAGAAAATATTATCATTTTTTTCGATTAAGACTAAAAGTGTTCTTTTCCCATCTAATTTTAAATTATTCAGCATTTCAGAATAATTTTTTGTTTTCGGAGTTTCAAAAGCAAAATCCTCAACAATTATTATATCCTTTGCTTTGTATGTTAAAGCTGATTTACGAGCTAATTCTTTTAGTTTTTTATTGAGTTTAAAATGATAACTACGTGGTTGAGGACCAAAAGCTCTTCCACCGCCTCTGAAAATTGGAGATTTAATATCTCCGGCTCGTGCAGTACCGGTACCTTTCTGACGTTTTATTTTTCTACGACTACCCGTAATTGCATTTCTTTCCTTTGTACAATGAGTACCCTGACGCTTATTTGCCATAATTTGCTTGGTATCAAGATATATAGCATGATCGTTAGGCTCAATTCCAAAGATTGAGTTATTCAATTTGACTTTTTTACTTGTCTTTTCTCCGTTAATTTTATATACTACTAACTCCATCGTTCAATTATTATATATGAATTTTTTGGACCGGGAACTGCACCCTTAACTACTAATAAATTTTTTTCCGGAATGATTTTAACTACCTTAAGATTGATCATTTTTACACGATCTCCACCTGTTCTTCCAGCCATTCTCATCCCTTTAAAAACTCTTGAAGGATTTGAAGAAGCTCCGATTGAACCCGGTGCTCTTAATCTGTTATGTTGCCCGTGAGTTGCATCATTAACACCACGAAAGTTATATCTTTTTACTACTCCCTGAAATCCCTTACCTTTTGATATTCCAACAATGTCTAAAAACTCACCTTCAACAAAAATATCTACTGAAAGCGTTTCACCGGTTTTTTTTGTTTGACCTTTTTCAAATCTTGAAAATTCTCGTACAATTCTTTTTGGTGTAACACCTGCTTTTGCGAAATGTCCTTTTTCAGCATTCGTAGTATGTTTTTCCTTTTTGTCTTCATAGGCAATTTGAATTGCATCGTACCCGTCTTTGTCTTTAGTCTTGACTTGAGTAACAACACAAGGTCCAGCTTCAAGAATGGTACAAGGTATATTTTTACCATTCTCATCAAATATGCTGGTCATTCCTATTTTTTTTCCTATTAATCCTGACATTTTTATCTTTTTTTTAAGCCCTTATTCAATCCTTTTAACTTATCAGACTTTAATTTCAACTTCAACTCCACTTGGTAATTCCAACTTCATCAATGCATCTATAGTTTTGCTTGTTGTGCTGTAAATATCCAAAAGTCTTTTGTAAGAACATAATTGAAATTGCTCTCTGGATTTTTTATTTACAAAAGTTGCTTTATTTACTGTAAATATTCTTTTATTGGTTGGTAATGGAATTGGTCCGTTTACCACTGCACCGGTTGATTTTATAGTTTTTACGATTTTTTCAGCTGATTTATCAACCAAATTATGATCGAACGATTTTAACTTTATTCTAATCCTCTGACTCACGTTTTTATTTTTTAATTTATTTTAATAATTTGTAACGTATCCTTTAATTTTAAACAGCACATCTTCAATAATATTTCGAGGTGCTTCTGTATAATGAGAAAATTCAAGATTTGAATTTGCTCTGCCCGAAGTTAATGTTCTCAAACTGGTAACATAGCCAAACATTTCGGATAGTGGAACATTTCCTTTTACAATTTGTCCATTCATATTGGCAAAAACATTTTCTAAATGTCCGCGTCTTTTGTTAAGATCGCTGCTCACTTCACCAAGATATTGATCAGGTGTATTGATTTCTATTTTCATTATTGGCTCAAGCAAAACTGAACTTGCTTTTCTACAAGCATTTTTAAAGCCTTGTTTAGCTGCAACTTCAAATGCCATTGCATCAGAATCAACGCTATGAAACGAACCATCAATAAGACGCACTTTAAGACTTTCGAGCGGAAATCCTGCTAAAACTCCATTCATCATTGATTCTCTAAATCCTTTTTCTATTCCGGATATAAATTCTTTTGGAATATTTCCGCCTCTTACTTCATCAATAAATAACAATCCTTTTTCATCTCCTTTATTAGGTGAAATTTCAAATGAAATATCAGCAAATCTACCTCTTCCACCAGTTTGTTTTTTGTATATCTCGCGATGTTTAATAGTATCTTTAATAGCTTCTTTGTATGCAACTTGAGGATTACCCTGATTAACTTCAATACCAAATTCCCTTTTCATACGGTCAACTAACACTTCGAGATGAAGTTCTCCCATTCCACTAATAATAGTCTGACCTGTTTCCTGATCAATTCTAACAGTAAAAGTAGGATCTTCCTCAGCAAGTTTATTTAAGGCTAATGCAAGCTTTTCAATGTCATCTTGTGTTTTAGGCTCAATAGCAATGCTAATAACAGGTTCAGGAAAAATAATATTTTCAAGAATAATAGGATGTTTAATATCACAAAGGGTATCACCTGTATTTATTTTTTTAAATCCTACTGCAACACCAATATCACCCGCAGAAATTTTCTTTAAAGGGGTCCTCTTATTTGCATGCATTTGCAGTATCCTGGTAATTCTTTCCTTTTTTCCTGTATTTGCATTGAGTACAATTTTTCCGGCATCCAGTTCACCTGAATAAACACGGAAAAAAGCTATTCTTCCAACAAAAGGATCGGTAGTTATTTTAAAAGCAAGAGCACTAAATGGTTCATCATTTTGTACTTTTCTTTCTTCTTCTTTTTCTGTATATGGATTTATTCCGATAACCGGTGGTATGTCGAGTGGTGAAGGTAAGAATGCTGCAACAGCATCAACTAATTTTTGTACTCCTGTATTTTTAAATGAAGAACCGCATAAAACCGGAGTAATTTTATTTTCGAGTGTTGCTATACGAACTGCTTTAATAATATCGTCTTCATTTATTGATTCAGGATTTTCGAGAAATTTTTCTAAAAGGTCTTCACTTTCTTCAGCAACACCTTCAATTAAATTTGTTCTATATTCCTTAACAGTATCTACAACATCTTCCGGAATTTCAACCTCAAACATTGTAGCACCATGCGATTCACTATCCCATCCGTAAGCTTTATTTTGAATCAGGTCAACTATTCCGCGAAATTCATCTTCAGCACCAATTGGAATTTGAACAGGAACAGGATTTGCTTTAAGCTTTTCTTTAATCTCATCAATGACTTTAAAGAAATCAGCACCCGTTCTATCCATTTTATTAATATAACTAATACGTGGTACTTCGTAGTTATTTGCCTGATTCCAAACTGTTTCTGTTTGAGGTTCGACACCACCAACAGCGCAAAAAATTGCAATAGCTCCATCAAGCACTCTTAACGATCTTTCAACTTCAACAGTAAAATCAACATGACCGGGAGTATCAATTATATTAATTTTATAATCTTGATTTCGGTAGTTCCATTTAACAGTAGTAGCTGCCGAGGTAATTGTTATTCCTCTTTCCTGCTCCTGCTCCATCCAGTCCATAGTAGCGGTACCATCGTGAACTTCACCGATTTTATAATTAATACCGGTATAAAACAATATACGCTCAGTCGTTGTGGTTTTACCCGCATCGATATGAGCCATAATGCCGATGTTTCTTGTATGTTGTAAACTTTCTAACATCTATTTGTTTATACCTTGTATTACTTGTTTATTTTTTTATTATTAAAATCTAAAATGAGAAAATGCTTTATTAGCATCAGCCATTCTATGAGTTTCTTCTTTTCTTTTAAAAGCGGCACCTTCTTCTTTATGAGCAGATACTATTTCGCCTGCGAGTTTTTCCGCCATTGTTTTTTCGTGACGTTTACGAGCAAATTTGATAAGAGCTTTCATTCCTATAGACATTTTTCTTGAAGGTCTGATTTCTGATGGAATTTGGAATGTTGCACCACCAATTCTTCTACTCTTAACCTCTACTTTTGGAGTTACATTTTCTAATGCTTTTTTCCAAGTTTCGATAGGATCTTCTTTTGTTTTTTCTGCAACAATATCCATTGCATTATAAAAAGCAGCAAAAGCTATACTTTTCTTTCCTGCAAGCATCATATTATTCACAAACTTAGTAACCAAAACATCATTATATTTTGGGTCAGGAAGAATAATTCGCTTTTTTGGTTTTGATTTCCTCATTTTATTATAATTGAGTTATATCTTAAATCTTTATTATTTCTTAGGTCTTTTGGTACCGTATTTTGATCTTCTTTGTAATCTTCCTTCAACACCTGAAGTATCTAATGCTCCACGTACAATATGATATCTTACACCGGGTAGGTCTTTTACTCTTCCACCTCTAATCAACACAATTGAGTGCTCCTGTAAGTTATGACCTTCACCGGGAATATATGCGTTAACTTCTTTACCATTAGTTAATCTAACCCTTGCTACCTTTCTCATTGCTGAGTTAGGTTTTTTAGGTGTTGTGGTATATACCCTTACACAAACGCCCCTTCTTTGTGGACATGAATCCAAAGCACGGGATTTGCTTTTTTCTGTTAATTTTTTACGTCCTTTACGAACTAACTGCTGTATTGTAGGCATACTAAGACTTTTAATTAATTTTTATTCACCTCAAATTTTTGAGCTTGCAAAAGTAATCATTAATTATTAAATTAAAGCTACTTAAATAAAATTTTATTTCTATATGA
This sequence comes from Bacteroidales bacterium, assembly GCA_021107915.1. Classification (GTDB taxonomy): domain Bacteria; phylum Bacteroidota; class Bacteroidia; order Bacteroidales; family JAIORY01; genus JAIORY01. The sequence continues at coordinate 26,810 of JAIORY010000382.1, forward strand.
TTTTGAAAAATATGGGAAAGCTGATTATAAGTTAGAGATATTGTTACTATTTTCTTTTCAAAATTAAAGTAACTGGAACCTTTATTTATCTCACTTTTTTCAGGCTTCCTTCAATGTTTTCAATACTTTAGAACACATTCCCCCTTTTTGGGGCTGCAAAGGTAAAAATTAATTTTTTATTACCAAGTTATTCTTTTATTATTTTTTTAAAAAAGTTTGATCGGTAGAAAAGTGTTGGGATGTTGGAATATCCATACGGATTCCCTTCGGTCATTAGAATGTTGGAATAATGATAGGTTGCCAACCATTTTTTATGGTTGGTAACCTTTTTGTGAATATATATTGGTTCTACTGTTATTTTAATTGAAGATAATAGATTGCCGTGTTTGTATCCCAAAGATATGTTGGAGTATTGGAGTAATGGAATATCCATACGGACTCCTTTCAGTCGTTGGAGTAAGGAGTCCACTCCGAAAACTAAAAAGAATAAAAAATGCCACGAAAACACCAAGACACAAAAACCCACAAAACAAAGATTATCAATAAATTAATTTTAGTGAAATTTAATCCCGAAAGCTTTCGGGATTGTGTTTTAGTGGCTAAAAAATACTTTTCGGAGTGGACTCAATATTTAGTTTTTGTATCAGGATAGTTTTTTTTTATTTTCGCATTTAATCATTAAATCATTTTCGCATTTGTCAATGTTCCACTAAATTTGTGGTAGTACCATATTATATTCATGTTCCGGATACGTTTTTGCAAAACTTTTTGGCTTTAGCATTGGCTCGTACGAATTGCAAATGTGCTTGGTTGTGAGCGTTGGCTATTTAATTTTCTTTATATTTAAGCGTTTTTTTTCTAATTCAATAACCTTATGTAGTTTCTTTTTCAATAGTTCTTTTGATGGTAATTCTACTAAATATTCTGCCACTCTTATTCCTGACTTTTCAAGTTGTAATAATTCAATTTGCTCTTTTGAACCTTCTGCACACAAGATTAATCCAATTGGAGTTTCTTCTCCTTTTTCTGTTTCATGTTTTTCAAGGTATCGAAGATATAATTCCATTTGACCTTTATACTTTGCTTTGAATCTATCTAATTTTAAGTCAATTGCAACGAGGCGTTTCAGTTTGCGATGATAAAACAACAAATCAAGTTTGAAACTGTCCCCATCAATTAACATACGTTTTTGTCGTTCGACAAATGTGAATCCTTGACCTAATTCAAGTATGAATTTCTCAAGTTCCCTCAATATGGCATCTTCCAGAGTTTTTTCACTGTATCTGTCTTCTAATCCAAGAAAGTTTAGAAAATATGGGTCACGGAAAACAAGGTCGGGTGAAAGTTTGTTTTCTTCTCTAAGTTCTTTTAATTCTTGTTTAATCAATTCGTCTGGTTTCTTTGAAATTGCTGTGCGCTCAAAAAGCATTGAATCAACTTTCTCGTTTAAGGTTCTGACACTCCAATTCTCCAACCGAGCCATTTCAATGTAAAACTCTTGTTTTGTTCCATCTTTCAAATACATTATTGTTCTAAGATGTGACCAGCTTAATTGTCTACACAGTGTGTAGAGAATTTCTTTATTGGGGAAAGTCTCCGCAATGCGGAGACAATGTCGAAGTTGTTGTTCACTCCATCCTTTTCCATATTCTTCAGTCAGATTACGAGAGAGTGATTTTACAACTTCTTTGCCGTATTCAGCACGCTTATTACCAAGAATCTCTGTATTTATGCGTTCTCCAATATTCCAGTAAAGAACTGTAGTAGTTGCATTAACAACAACAGCAACAGTTTGCCTTGCTTCTTCAATCAGTTGTTTGACTTCTGAAAATAGACTCTTTGTATTTTGTAGCTTGTTATTCATGTCCCAAATTTAATCTAAAATACCATAACTGTATATTTTAAAATCAAAATCAACAATCATCAAATATTTACAATGATTATTCTACAAAGTTACCAAAATATTGGCAATATATATAATATAGTTTAAAAATCGTTCCCCTAATTTAATTTTTACCTTTGCAAAAAAATACTTTTATTCAATGAAAGAACAATATTTTACAAAGGATAATATTTCAATGAAATCTTTGGATATTAAAAACAATGTTTTGAAATATTCCCGTAAAAATGAACTTTCTTTAAAGTCAGAAAAGCTGGTTTTACTTGTTACCGACATGCAAGAATTTTTCCTTAAACCGGAATCTCATGCTTTTATTCTTTCTGCTGATGCCATCATCAATAATATAAATTTATTGATAAAAACCTGTGAAAAATTAGATGTATCGGTAATTTTAACTCAGCATATAAATAACAAAGAAAATGCGGGGATGATGGATGTTCGATGGTCTGATTTAATTACTGAGGAAAACCCTCTAAGTCGTATTAGTGATAAAATTATTTGTACTGATCCTATTGTTTTTAAGAAAACTCAATATGATGCTTTTTATAAAACCGGTCTTGAAAATTTTCTACGAAAGCATAATAAAACACAAATAATAATTTGCGGAGTTATGACCAATCTTTGCTGCGAAACAACTGCCCGTTCAGCTTTTGTACGTGGGTTCGAAATTTTCATGCCGATTGATACAACGGCTGCATATAATTTTGATTTTCACCTTGGCACAATACAAAATCTTTCTTACGGATTTTGTCAGCCAGTTTTGTCGGACGAAATAATTGAGCAATTAAAAAAATGAAACATCCATGGTAAGTTACTTTTAACACACAAGGGAATAAATATATTGGCTGTTGGCTGTTAGCTGTTAGCTGTTGGCTGTTAGCTGTTGGCTGTTGGTTGTTGGCTGTTGGCTGTTAGCTAAAAGCCACTTAAAAATAAATTAACTACAAAAA
>JAIORY010000308.1 GCA_021107915.1 Bacteroidales bacterium
AAAAATAAAATTATGATAATTCATATTTTCGCCACTCTCATGGAACTCAAGCCCAGTAATGCTTTCCTCCAGATTAGAATGAACGCGGTAAAATTTATTTTCGTTCGGCAGTAATTTTCCGGTAAATTCGAAATATCCGGTGCTATCTGTTTTTGTCGATATTAGAACTTGCCCGGGATAAATCGCATTTTCTTCGTTATATCTTAACAGACTCAGGAATATGGTTTTATTCTTTTCTTTTGTGCTTAAATAACCTGAAATGCAATACTGACTATACCCTGATAGATTAAAAAGAAGAAAAAACAATATAATGTAGAACCGTTGTTTTTGCATATCACAAAATTATACTTTTAATAATTATTTCCTGTGAATATTTTGACAATTTTGCAATTATAGTCATTTTAAATTTTAGTCATTTCCAATCTTACGTTTCTATCTTTTTTCTAACTTCTTTTGCTCTTTTTTATATTCTTTAAGCCCTTGGCGATAATTTTTGGGTTTAAATCCAAGAGTACTTTCAATGCCGCTTAAAGCTCCATTCCAAAAATAAAAGAGCATAGATTTACGGATATCCCTTTTACAATATATCTCCCCTACTTTAAACTTAGTTAAAAAGAACTTACGATTGTTAGATTTTAGCAAGAGGTTATTAGCAAGAAACGATAAAATACCGCTACCGATTCCTCCCTTTTTACCGGTTTTTTTGTTCATTAATGCTATTTTAATATTCCGGTATGGAAAGCGTAATTCCCCAACTGCAAAATTAGTATTTCCGTTCATCGTTAATTCTTGTATCCTTCCTTTTCCTTTTTTTATAGAAACACCAAACAAATTTTCGGTCATGTTGTTAAATAATGAGAAATTCATCTTTGACATTGATGCGCTTAGATTAAAAGTATCTCTTGGATGATTTATGGGCATATTAAGATTCAATTTAACAAGACCTTCATTCATCAACATAGCATCAGCATTTACTATCAAGGCTGCTCCGTTTTGAAGCATAATAGAATCATTGGTAATACCTGAAATTTTTGCACTAACTTGATTTAAATAAATTTCACCTTCTTCACGCGATCCTTTGATAAACTCGGAATATGAAACAAAGGAATTAGTTAAAAATACACTGTCGATCTGTAAATTTATAGGTGCATTTCGCAAATCAGCTGAATAAACAGATTTTCGTTGCCAGTCGGGAAATAGCACTAATTTATTCCTGAATGCATGAATTCTGAAACTATCAAGAATGATTCTCTCCGCAATAATTTTATCTTCATCCAGTATTGCAGCAAAGTTTAATCCTTCAATATCAATACGTTCTCCTGTAACATTCATTCTGTCGGTTTGGTATCCTAACTTTTCGGAAAATTTGAATTTTGGGAAATTTGGAATCATGGCAAATTTATCAATATATAATTCAGAAGTTAAAGTTGAAAAACTAATTTCCTTTCCATAAACGGTATATAAACTGTCTTTTGTCAGCAAACGATAATCTTCAATTTTCATGTTAATATCGTCTGAATATAACAATCTATGTTTTAGTGATTGATGAATTGAATCAACAAGAAAATTTTTAATACTACCTGAAATTCTGCAAATCTCAACCAATTTTGCAGTATCATTATGAAGTTTTGTTGAAAAGGTAAAATTACCGAGATCTATGTTTTGAATATGAACTGAACCCAAAGATTTCTTAATATTTTTATACAAATCAATTTTAAATTTTTTCTTTTCCTTTTTAGATTTCAATCCACTGTATTTACTCAAACATAAGTCTGCATTCTTTAATTCAATATTTCTAATATCAATTTTTTTGTAAATCTGTAATTCATTAAAATTAAAGCCCTTTATTTCAAGATCAGGTACATCCAAATCAACAGTATGATTCTTTTTATTTAAATCCAGAAACTTTTCTATCTTTAAACTTGTATCAGGTCTAATTGAAAAATCACTTAAAATAATGGTTGAATCAAGACTTGAAACTTGCATTTTTGCTGCATTGATAATATGAATACTATCTGCGGCAAACAAATAATTATCATAAAAAGTAAATTGCAATTCTTCAGCCGATAAAGGTTTATTTTCTTCAGGATCATTAGAATTATTAGAAGTTATATTTTTCATCTCCAGATTCAGTTCTCCTTTATAAAATACATTTTTTGAAGAAGAATCTTTGTTCGACATTACAATACTGCCCTCATCAATAAGTACTTGAGTGATGTCAATTGATTTTAAAAACTTTGGAACACTAAAACTCTTTGCTTTCTTCTCTTTCTCCAGATTTACAAATTCTTCATTTTTTGTAAGTTCAATTTGGGGTTTAACTAATTCAATTGATCGAAGTTTTATTGAATTATCATTATAAAACTCATTAAAATCAAAATTATTGAAACTTATATCAGGAAAGCTAAACTTATAATATTCAGAAAGTTCATTAAGTTTATCAGCGCTTGCTAAAGAAGATAAATATATTTTATCAAAAATAAGATCAGAACTTTTTGTTGAAACACTAATATTTTTTGCAAATAGATTATGAACTTTATCAGGAAACAAAAAGTTTAAACTATCAATCTGAATTTTAATATTATCAGAAAATAAAATTCTATCAATATCCTTTAGAAGATTTTGGTCATATCTAAAATCAGAAATATCAACAGAAAAACCGGCATTAGAAAACAAAACAAATTCCTTATCCTGCATCTCATATAATTTGAAATTTGCATCGTTCACAAAGAAATTATTAAACTTAACTGTTCCGTTATAATTACTCAACAAGTCTTGGACTGTGATTTTCAGAGGTTTAAAATCATTATTTTTGTTAGATTTTTCTATCTGAAGTAATTTAATATCAGCTTGCTCAAGAATTACATCATTAAAAACTATTTCATCTTCACGAATTGCTTTAATCAAATCAATTTCGTTAAATGCCAAATATTTAGCTGTAACATCCAATAGAATTGGTTTACCCGTTCTTAAAAAAACATTATCAAATTCACGGAGTAATAATGGTTTCATTTTTATCCCATTGATATTTAATTTTTTCTCCTGAGTTGATATATTCACCTCATCAGTAGTAAATTGATAATATTCTTCATACAACAATAAACTGTAGTTTCTTAGAAACAATTCAATATCATCAACATCAAAAACATCCTCATCTAAGGATTCGAGATCAAGAACAAGCAAATTAAAATTTCCTGATGTATTTAACTTTTCAACTCCATTATTTTTTTTATTAATATTAAATTCTCCATTGTTAATTAAAACAGAATCTATTTTGAACTTTTTCAATAAACCTGAAGAAAGCTGATTTTGCTTATCATCATCAGATGATTCAATATTCAATTTAACAACAGCATCAGCAATTTGTAATTTCTGTAATGAAAATTTATTATTTATTATTTCCTGAATATTAATACCCGAAATACTAATTTTCGGAATACTAATATCGAACTTACTACCCTTATTAGCAGTTTCTTCGCCAATATCAACTACAGGTTTCATGACGATAGATTTAGCAATTAATTCGTTTCCAACTGAAGAAAATGAAACATTTCCGGCATTAATCTTATGAGAAATTTGAGAAAGATTAATACTATATGAATTAATATTCAGATGAATATTTTCTGAGAAAAATATTTTATTATTTCGTGTAACGGAAAGTGAATCAACTATAAAATTTTCAATATTTAACGAAAGATTGTTTACAACAACGGCAGTATCGAAATTCTCAAAATTAAAAATTTCCATTTCCCCCTCATAGATACATATATCGTTTATACTTATTCCTTTAAATTGATTTTTTATTAATGAATAAAGATCAATATTACTCGCAGCACTAAAACCATTTTCATGGCTATTGTCGGATTTCTTAGGAAATAATTTTACATGTGGTTGGCTAATTATTATACTATCAATATCGAAAAAACTATCAAGCAATACTTTATTAAAATCAATCCCATTAATAACCAAAGCAGAAATTTTGACATCAGTTAAAGTGGAAGAAATTTCATGCATGGATGTATCCTCCGGACATAATTCAATCTTAGTAGCTTTAATCAATGAATCAGCAGAAAACAATACTAATTCATCAATATTTATATCATGACTATCTTTAATATTCCAATGAAAATCATGAAATTTCACAATAACATTATCCGAAAATAAAAATCTTTCCTCGTTTTCACGAATATTTGAATCAATAAATATTTGCTGTAACTCTATAGTAATCCCTTCAACACTTGATGAAATTTTTTTGCTCTTTTCCTGAAGCAAATCAAAATTTCCATTATTTATTAAAATATTATCAATCTTCAAAAAGCTCAGGTGTTTTGTGATTAAAGATTGGATTTTAGATTCAATAATATTTTTATTTATAGCCTTTAAACTATCTTTATTAGGATATTTAATAATAGTGATGAATGGTTCATTTATAAGAACTTTCGAAACACTTAAATTTTTATCACCAAATAAATTTTTAATATCTAACCTACTGACATTTATTTCATCAATTTTAATATCGAATAATTCTTTTTCTAATGAATCGATTTTTCTTAAGCTGGAATAAATCAATGTATCAGGCTTAAGATGAACATCTTTAACATTAAAAGTATTTGTTCTGTAATTGAAATCCAAATCGCTGAAATGCAAAGTATATAAACCCTTACTTTTATTTTCAACAGAATTTTTTATAATATTACTGATGATTGGATCAGTAATAAAAAAAAGAAAGGCGATGAAAATAAATATTATTGAAAAAATTATTACTAATAACCGAAAAGGAATTCTCGATTTTTTAGATTTAGTAACCTTACCTTTATCCTTCTTTGATTTACTCATAATAATTAATGAATTTATTTCTAATTTTCTTTTATTAAATCAATATATACCGGAAAATGATCGCTAAATCCTCCAATGTATTTATATCCGGAATAGGTACGAAAAGGTTTTTTTCCTAAGTATTTTTTATCCTCTTCAAATAAAAAACAAGCATTAAATATTACTGCCTCTTTCCCGATAATTTTCAATCTATTAGAATCATTCAGCATATTTCCGGAAACAATTATCTGATCAAAAGTATTCCAGTTTTCTTTGTATTTTACTGATCCTGATTTGTTTTCTCCAGTATTCTTATACATTAGGTTGAAAAGATTGTTACGTTCAGAATAATTTCTTTTTACAGATGCATTTAAAATCTCACAAAGGCTTTCATCATCAGGATTATCATTAAAATCACCCATTATCACCACATTAGCTTGAGGGGAAATCATTAAAATAGAGTCAACTTTTTGGCGTAAAACCCCTGCCACAAAATTTCGTTTCGGTATTGTTTTCATCAAACCACCATACCTCGAAGGCCAGTGATTTATAAATAAATGCAAAGTATCAGAATCAAAAAGCAAAGCTTTAACATATAAGATATCTCTGGTTTTTAGATTATTATCGAAAGGAAAATTTATCCTTAGCGGAGATGAAAAAAGCTCTTGGATTTTTTCGGGATTGTAAAGCAAGGCAACATCAATACCTCTATGGTCAGGTGATTCATAATGAATAATATTGTAATTATAGTTTTTGAGTGGAGTAGAATTTACTAATTTCTCCAAAACAAAATAATTTTCAATTTCACATAAACCAATAATATCCGGCATTTTCCATTTTCCAACAGCTATAAGTGTTTTGAAAATATTATTAATCTTTGTTTTGAATTTATATTTATCCCACGATCTTATTCCTTCGGGTGTAAATTCCTCATCATTTATTTTTGGATCATCATAAATATCAAAAAGATTTTCAACATTATAAAAAACCAATCTGACTCTTTCTTGTTCTGCATTTTTATTAATTTCATTATCTTTGGTCAAAACTAAAGGCGTTTTTTCTTTTTGTGAAAAAACAATTAGTACAAATGAAAACAATAAATAAAGGGAAAATATCTTTTTAGAAATATTCATTAATAATAATTTCAAAAATAATATTACAAATTTATGAAAAAAAAATTTAGTGAGTTATTTCTAACTATTTTGAATTTTGATTTTTAATACAAATTTTTATTTTCCGAAAGAAATTAATTTATAATTTTGAAATATGTAAATTTGTTTTTTTTTGAAAAAAATCTAAAAAATAATTACAAAAGAATAATCTATAAACAGATGTAACACAAAACAGTACGAACATCTTTGATGTTTTTTTGAAAATAATTGTAAAAAAGCACTTACCTTTTGATTAAAAAGGGAATAAACAAGTATAGGGTGGTAAATTTTAATAATGAAGAAATACTTCTTGGAATAAAGGTACATGATATTTCAGTACTTAATTATATTTATGATAAATTTTATCCAAGGATAAAAAAATTTATCAAGAAAAACAATGGAAACAATAGGGATGCAGAAGATATTTTTCAGGAAACAATTATTATCATTTACAGAAATATTAATGAAAAGGACCTGATTTTAACATGTGATTTTTACACGTATTTTTTTACTGTATGTAGAAATACATGGCTTAAGCAGCTAAAAAAAAATAAAAAACGTGTTGATAAATATGACATTGATGATAAAGAAATATTAGAAATAGATAAAAATTTAGATAAACTATTTATTATAAACGAAAAACATAAACTATATCAAAAGCATTATAAAACTTTAAAAAACATTTGTCAAGAAGTAATTCGATTATCATTACAAAATATACCGCTAAAAATAATAGCAACAAAAACAGGATTTAAAAATGCAGAAACAGCAAAATATAAGAAGCATATTTGTTTGAAAGAATTATTTAGCAGAATAAAAGCTGATTCGGCATTTCTTAAAATCAAAAATGAAAATTAAATTTTGAAATAAAAACACTTAAACAAATGAATACAGCAAACACTTCTACAATTATCGAACAATACATAGGTGGCGAATTTTCTATAAAAAAAACTAATTGGGTAGAAAATGAAATAAACACAAATCCTCAATTTTCAAATGAATATAAACTCCATCTTGAAGTACATAAAGCAATTAAAGAAAAAGATATTATGGATTTGCGCGAAAAGCTGCAAACCATCTGTAAACAAGGTGAATATCGGGAGATGGGAATTATCAGGAGAATATTTTCTATCAATGATTATATCAAACCTGCAATTGCTGCTGCTGTTCTCACAGTGATGGTAATTGCAAGTATTTTGCTTTTTAGTACCGGCAAAAATTATACAAACGATCAGTTGTTCACAATGAATTACGAAAGTATTCCTGCAATTTCAAATTCACGTTCGGCAAACAGCAATTCAGATCAATTTATTAATAAAGCATTTCAATTGTATGAACAAAAAGATTTTAATGGAGCTATTAATATATTTAAAAATTACGAATCGGATAAGTTCGCTCAATTTTTTCTTGGAATGTCCTATATCGAAATTGATCAATATCAAAATGCTTCAGTTGTTTTTTTAAATATTTTAGATAAAAAGAATAATCTCTTCACAGAAGAAAGCAACTGGTATTTGGGATTATGTTATTTAAAATTAAGTCAAACACAAAAAGCAAAAGAAATATTCAACAAAATAGCAAACAGCAACAATATCAATAATGTAAAAGCTAATAAAATACTAAAATCACTTTAATAACAAATCTTACGTTTTTTTATTTATTAATCCATTGATAATAAGCAAGATTTTAAATCTTCAATCCTAATTCTAAAATCTGAAATTGTTAGAACGTAACATTATGAACAAACACTATTTAATTGCTTTCCTTTTGATTAAAACAAAAATAATAAAGCCAATAAATAAGATACCCATAAACCAAACTACCAAATATGGATTAGAAACTTTTGTCATAAATGGTTTTACATTTCCGATACACACATATTGCGACCAGAAAAAGGGGTGAGCCCTGAACTGTCTTGCATTTTTAAGATAATTAAGTTTTGCCATTTGCAAAGCTTTATCTTTAGGCAATCCATTTGATATGTTTTTATAAAAGTCAGTCATAATCCCTGCACCGGATCTATCATTAACTTCCCATAATGTCATTATTATACTTGGAACACCGCAATACAAAAAACCACGTGCCAAACTCATTATTCCCTCTCCTTTTTGTAATTTCCCCGAACCCGTATTACAAGCGCTTAAAACAACCATTTGCGCATTCAAATCTAAATTATACACTTCATAAGTATTAAGAAAGTTATCCTGCAGAGTATCCTCAGAAAGTGTAAAAACAAGTTTGGAATACATAGGAGCTGTGTCATTCAATATAGTATGCATAGCCAAATGTAAAATATCATAGTCAGTAGCCATATCTTTAAACTTTTTCTCTCCTGCATTAGAATTCTCACATTTTGTACTCTTAAATATCTTACTGATGTTATCAATTTCATCCTTTGCCTGCTTTAACGGAATTAAATAATCTGAAAGTTCATGATCGCTAATAAATTTATTATTTTCAATTACCTCTCTATCAGTATATGAAGGCGCAAAAGCCAGCAATTTTAAATCTTTAACAATATCATTAGAATTATCTTTAAATAATAAAGTTGCAGAGTATGAATAACTTATAGCATGATTTTTTATTAAATATGGCAATGAACGATAATTAATCTCATCAAAATTCGGTGTTTCGGTAATTAAAGCTTCAAATGGTATATAACCAAGTCTCCCGTCAGGGATAATAATTAGATCCTTATTTTTAATAACACTTATAAAAGATTCAAAAAGCAGTTTGTATAAATTATTGGAATATAATATATAAGCCCTATAATCATCAATATCATGACTACCAAGATTTACTGAAAACATCCTGTAAAATTTTTCAGTTTGGTAAAAAAACATACTATCAACGGATTTAGAAATTATCAAAAATGTATCAGAAGTAATTACTGAAGCAAAAATTTCTTTATCAAAAACAGCATATTGAATCATAGCTTTATTATCACCAATTCGATCTTTAATTTCCGAAATATTGATAATGGTTGTATCATATTTTAAAGAATAGTATTCAGGATTTTCAATTTCAAATCTGGCAATAAGACTATCATAAGTTTTATGCAAATAAAACAGTTTTGATTCCCATAGATTTATCTTTGCCAAATCAGGATTGAGCATATTCATTTTATCAAAAATTTGTTTTTCATACGCACTGATTCTTTTCTTTAATTTTTTTTCTAATTTTTGAGATTTATCAGAAATCCCTGCATATTTTATCGCATCTTCGTTTCTTATGGAAGATAGTAAAATTGCTGCTTTGTTTTTCTCAATAAATTTAAAAGTGGTTTCAAGATAAAAAGGATCTTTAGTAATATTATATGTTTGAAATGATGTTTGTATTGAGCGATAAAAAATATCCTGAATATTTTCGGTAAAAAGAAAATTACTTCCCTCCGTAAGGTTTCCTTTAATTTTATCTATCAATGCTATCGAAAGATCATAGGTTTGCACACTTGCTTTTAAATACTTAACATCCTTTTTACCATGCTTATACATCAATTGTAAAACATTTGCCTTACGATATAACGAGTATAATAATTCATGTTTCTGAATCGCATTTTCCGGAGCAGGATTTGATAAAAAATCATCATTAGAAAAATCATTTACATTTGATAAAATTGAACGATGATAATAATTGCTTGCCTTTTCGTAATCACCTGTATTACAGTAATAACCTCCAAGTAAAGCAAGAACTTTTGTAATGTTTGCATTTTTCTCAGGATAAATATTTGAATAAATATTTAATGCTTTTAACAGGAATTTTTTGCCTCTCTCCCATTCACTTGTTTTCATACAAAACTCAGCATAATCTCTATAATTATGACCGCTTTCATAATGTTTATTACCAAGATATTTTTTTGCTAAATTGACCGCAAGAGTATAGTAGTAATCCGCTTTTTCATAATTTCCCATACAAATATTTACTTTGGCCAGATTCCTGTATGTAGTAACCTTAGAATCGACACTTCGCTCAATAGATAAAGTTTTATTGTAATAATTTAATGCTTTCTCATATTCCTTCATTTGAGTATATACCGATCCAATATTATTATATACCTTAGCAATATTCGAATAATTGGGATTTTCCTGTGCCTGAAATATTGATAAAGCGTTTTTATAAAATTCCATTGCCTTTTCATAATCAATAAGATCATTATAAATATTTCCTTTATTAAGATAAATGGTTCCAAGCGAGAAATAGTTCTTCCCGAATTCTTTAATATATATATTTTCAGCTCTATTATTCGCTTCAATTGCATTTTCAAAATCTTCTAATAAATAATTTAACCGGGCAACATTCAAATTTATTTTGGCAAGACGATAATCAGTATTTGGAAGTATTTTATTGTTAATAAACAGTGATTTACTTAGATAAAAATTTGCACTGTCAAAATCTCCTTTTCTTGCATGAATTATTCCGATATTTTGATAAAACATAGCATTATCAGAATCTTCCTTATTTTTTTTCAATAAACCTATCTTTAAGGCTTTACGATAATATTTTAAAGCAGAATCAGTATTAGTCAAGTAGAAATTATTACCAATTGAATTATACGAAAGTGACAGTGCTGTATCGTTTTTATCATAATACTTAATCCTAAGTTTTATTGACTTTTCTAAATAGTACTTCGAATTTATAAAATCCTGAATACCATAGTAAATAGCACCAAGTTTATGATATAAATCTATTACTGTTCTATTGCTGTTTTTAAGGTGATTTAAAACTTCCTTTTCCGTTGAAAGTAAAATATTAATTGCTTTAAGATTTTTATGATTTATTCGATGAATTTCAGCAATCTGAATTTGAGTTTTCAAATAATTCTCCCATTTACCGGAAGCTTGAAATATTTCAGATGCTTTTTGATAATTATAAATTGCTTTATCAAAATCATTATTTTCAAAATACTTATTAGCTTTTTGAAAATACTGATCAGCCAATAAAGTATCATATTTCATTGTATCTACTTCTTGTATAGAATATAGTGAATTAATACTAAATACAATAAAAACAAAACTTAAAAGTAATTTAACAGAAACAAGTTTGTTACTATAATTTTTCATTTAGACACTTCAAAACAATCTCATTTTTGTTAACGTAATAAAACCAATAAAGTTTTAAAAAGCAAAAATAAATTGCCACAGATTCGCAGATAATTCAAAAAATTACTTTTTATCTGTGAATCTGTGGCAATTTTGCAATAATACTTTATCTTATGTTTTTTTATTAATTTCCTCCAAAAGAAACAATAAAAAACCATATAAAAAAGGGTCGCCTTTAAAAAGCGACCCCAAGTTGAACTACTACTACCAATTATTCAACTTATAAAACAACCATAATTTTTGATCTCGAAAATTCATAATTTCCGTTAAGGCTCATTTTGTATATGTATTTTCCGGGTTTTAGAAAATATTTATCTGAATTAACACTTATTCTATATTCTCCTTTATTCTGAAACTTATCAACTAATGTAGTAACTTCCTGACCCATCAAATTGTATAATTTAATTGTTACCATTGCAGCCTGAGGAAGTTTATAGTTTATTGAAGTACTGTTAGAAAATGGATTTGGATAATTATTACTTAGTTCAGCTTTTTGATCCAGTATTTCTATATTTGGAATACTTAAAGTAATGTTTTCAAGTCGCATGCCTTTTGAATCAATAATATGACTTTCGTTATTTAGAATTAAATTCAGATTATAAGCATTTTTAAGATCACTTGCTGCTCTTACTTTAACAATAATCTCCGGATCAACAAAATAATCGAATGAATTTTTCAATGAGTTCACACACGACATTCTTATTTGTCCGTTAGTAGCATCAAAGTTAAGAATCCCCTGTTTAGAAGTAACATCAATAATATTAAAAAGATGTTCGGGATAATCAAATACCAGTCCCAAACTATTTAACGGAAAATGAGTATTTATCTTTACAGGAATTTCAAATTCCTCATTCGCTTCAATAGTTTTAACTCCGTCAAAACTTAATAACAGATCAGGAAGAGGTTTATTCCCCGGTTCAAAAGAGCCGTCAACATCACCATTGCTTGTTCCATTTGTCGGAGGAGGATCTTCTTTTTGCTTATTTCCCACTACATAAGTAATCGGGTCAAAAGACCAGTCACCTGCAGGAAATGGATTTCCCTGAGCAAAATAATAAACAACCATAGTGATGTAATCATTCCAGGTTACTGTACTGTCACCGTCAACATCAGCCGCCATTTCCTGAATAGGAGTAAAAGTAGTAAAACCTAAAAGATACCATCTAATTTGATGAGCATCAGCAAGATCGATTCCTCCCGGATCAGTCCCTGTCGTGCATTCAATAATATAAGTACCGTCTTGAACATTATTAAACTGGTACAAACCATCATCATCTGTAATACAACTATCAATAGCTATGCCTGTAGTATCAATCAACATAACATTAACATCTTCAATTGGCTCAGTTGTATCACCGTGATAACATACTAATCCGTTTATTGAGGATTGAGAAAATAAATTTGATGAAATAAAAAGAATTGCGCTTAAAATGGTAAGTAGTTTTTTCATTTTATATGTTTTTAATAAATACTATGTATAAAAAAAATATCCCTTGTATATATTATATACGTTTTTTGTACAAAAGGTTAGTGTTTTCTTGAATTATTTAATAATTATTTCATTAACAAAGATAATAAAATCATTATTTCATCCTGTATTACAGCTACTTAAATTATATATTTTTTATTAATGTTTTTATTAATGTATTTATTTGAAATTTCGCAAAACAAATTTCAAATATTTAATTATCGCAACATAATTCAAATAATTTTAAAAAATATTAAAAAAGCACTAACCTTTTTAATCAAAGAGGTATTAATAATATAGAAGTAACAAAATATATTTAATATTTATTTTAATGGAAAATTTAAACAATCTAAATCAAGAAGATTTAATAAGTAGGCTTAAATCAACTGAAAAATTATTGATCAACAAATCGTATGAAGTGGATAATCTTAAACGGGTAATCTTATCAAATATATCGCACGAAATAAGAACCCCGCTTAACGCAATTATGGGCTTTTCCAGATTACTATACAAGGAAGAGCCAAGTTCTATTGATAAAGATATTTTTCTTAATGGTATATATACGAGTAGCGAAAGATTGTTAAAAACAGTTACAAATATGCTTGAAGCAGCTAAGCTTCAATCGAAAGAAATTAAAATCAACAATGATGAAATTATTCTTGAAGATCTTTTAGGCGAATTAAAAACTCACTTCAATAAAGAAAAAAAAAGAGAAAACAAGCATAGTATAAAATTAAAAATTAAAAATGATCTAAATAAAAAAAAAGTAAAAATAGAAACTGACCCTGTTCTGCTAAAGAAGATTTTAACAAACTTAATTGATAATGCACTAAAATTCACAACAAAAGGCTTTATTGCCTTTGGTTACACCCTGAAAAACAAATCTGTACAATTTCATGTTATTGATACAGGAATTGGTATTCCAAAAGAAAAAAGCAAACAAATATTTAATAATTTCGAACAAATTGAAGATCCTTTAATTAGGAAATTTGGTGGTTTAGGAATGGGATTAAGTATTTCAAATCAACTTGCTGAATTACTTGGCGGAAAAATAAGTCTTGAATCTGAACCTAATACCGGTTCTTTCTTCACTATTGATATTCCGGTTAAAAACATTCAATATCAAAACGATACGATGGCTGATGAATATATCAGAAACGCAAACTTTACATGGCCCGAAAAAACATTTTTCCAATTAAAAAACAAAAACTTGGAAAACAAACAATTATATTCAAATTTTAATAATAGGTTAAATATCAATTGTTAATTAGTTTTTGCAGGAAAAAAACTGAGACTTTTTACAAATATTATTTAGTTAATAGATTGTATGCATGGAAAGCGTTCTGAATTAATTTCATGAACGCTTTTTTTGTAATTAATGGTAATTGATCGTAATTGGTAAAAAATGGACAAAGTAGTGGATTCCCATTACTCCATTACTCCATTATTCCATCATTCCAATACTCCAATATATAGATATTCTCAAAAAGGTTACCAACCATAAAAAAAGGTTGGCAACCTAATCTGATAATTCCAACATTCCAGCATTCCAACATTCCAGCATTTTCCATTTTTCCCATATTTATTTCTGAAATTTTCCGTACGTTTGCCAAAATTTTTTAATCTTAATATTGTGAAAAAAAAACATATTTTAATTAGCCTTTTGCTCAGTTTCTTCACTTTAACATTAACTGCCAGAAGTGCATATAATATTCAAATCAGAATTAATGGTATTTCTGACTCAGTTTGTTATTTAGCAGTTTATTACGGCGACAAAATGCATTTAATTGATACCGCTGATGTTGATAACAAATCGAATATAATTTTCGAGGGAAAAGAAAAACTTTCAGCAGGGATATACATCCTTGCAGGAGAAAACAATAACAAACTTCTCGAATTTATCGTAAACGAAAAACAAAAATTTAAACTTAAAACCGATACCGCTCACCTTGTTAATAATATGAATGTTACAGGCTCTGATGAAAATAATTTATTTTATGAATATTTAAAATACAACTCAAAAAATTACAACAAGATAAAATCACTCAGAAAAGAAATAATAAATACACCGGATTCTACAAAATCCATTAATGATAAGATTAACTTGATAAAAGTAAATATTGACAATTACAAACTAAATTTTATTGATACACACCCTGATGCTTTTTTTTCAAAAATTTTACTTGCAATGCAAGACCCCGTAGTTCCGGAAGACATATCTGACAAAAAATTGAAATATCTCTATTTTAAAAATCATTACTGGGATAATATTGATCTTACTGATGATCGTCTTTTACGAACGCCGGTAATCAACAACAAACTAAAAACATATTTCAAAAATCTGGTTCCAAAACAACCCGATTCCATAATCATTGCTATTGATTATCTTTTAGATAAAACTATTATCGGTAGTGATATATACGAATATATGACATGGGAATTTACTTCAAATTATGAACAATCAAAAATTATGGGTTTCGATAAAATATTTGTCCACATGGCTGATAAATATTTTATAGAAGAAACAGTTAAAGAAGAAAATAAAGACATTGCAATAATTATCTCCGAAAGGGCACAAAAAATCAAACCACTATTAATCGGAAAAACTGCACCAACCCTTATTTTACTTGATACAAATAATCAGCTTTCTACATTTCAATCATTTACAAATCAATTTACATTGATTATTTTTTGGGATTACCATTGTGGAAGCTGCAAAAAAGAAATCACGGAATTAAAAAAATTATATAACTCGAAAAAATTCGATCTTGAAGTTTTTGCCGTTTGTACAGATACAAGTTTATCCAAATGGAAGGAATTTATAATTGAACAAAAACTCAACTGGATTAATGTAAACGGAACCAGAAGTGTAACACAAGATTATCACCAACTTTATGACATTTTCAGTACACCGGTTATTTATCTTCTTGATGAAAAAAAGAAGATTATTGCAAAAAAAATTCAATCAAGTCAAATTGAAGATTTTCTGGACAATTATCTTAACAATTGATATTAATAACATAATGAACTTGATTCAAAACACTATATATTAATAAGTCATCCGATGACTTGCGAATTTATGAACAACTATTTTGAGTTTCCAAAACAAACAAAACGAACTTTTTTTTCTAAAAAACGTATATTTTTTATCTTTACTACTAAGTAGTAAATAATAATTACTATTTTTGGATTCGAAAAAAAAACATAATAATGATACATCGAACAATTCAACAACTAATTTATAAAAGTATTTTTCTTTTATCTTTTTCCATTTTATTTACAGGAAATATTTTCGCTCAATGCTCAGATCTTCCTGAGCCTGATTTTCAACACACAGCACCGGTATGTTTTGGTGATTCAGTTTATTTTACTGATTACTCAACTACCCCAAATGGTACTATTGATATATGGGAATGGAAATTCGGCGATGGTAATTCTACAACTATAAATGCACCAAGCAATCCAAATGTTGCTCATTTATACGGTCTCGAAGGCATTTTTACAGTTACCTTAATTGTTACTGACTCTGATGGCTGTATTGATTCCATTTCAAAAGATGTATCAGTAGTTCCAAATCCTGTTGCTAATTTTCAGAATACCGTTGCTTGTGAAGGCGAAGCAGTAGAATTTACCGATCTTTCTTCACAAAATAATGGAAGTGCCATAGTTTCATGGTATTGGAATTTTGGCGATCCTCCTTCAGGAACAAACAACACTTCTATTGTTCAAAATCCAAATCATATTTTTACATCCACAGGCCCTTACGATGTTACTTTAGTAGTTATTAATATAGATGGATGTAGCGATACAACAATAAAAGTTGTAAATGTTTATACTCAACCCACAGTAGATTTTACAATAGATGCCGACACAAATTGCTTAGGCGATATTGTTCATTTTTATGGTACCGGAACAAATATTGCAAGCTGGTACTGGGAATTTGGAGATGGAGGAACACATATTATTCAAAATCCTGATTATGTTTATTATACTCCGGGCACATTTAATGTAACACTAACTGTAACCGATTATAACGGATGTTCCAATTCTATAACATATCCCGTTTACATAAATCAATTACCAACAGCATTATTCGATGTTTCTACTCCAAGTTGCTCCGGCGATTCAGTATATTTTACTGATTATTCAAGCTCACCGGGTGGCTACGTAACATCGTGGCATTGGTATTTTGGTGATGGAAATGAATCAATAATAGTATTTCCCGACAATCCCGATGTTGCTCATTTATATGACAATCCGGGAACTTATACAGTCAGTCTCGTTGTTGAAGACTCACAAGGTTGTACAGACTCTACTTCAACAGATGTTGTAGTTATTCCAACTCCAATTGCCGATTTTAGCTGGACAACAGCATGTTATCAACAGGAAGTTGAATTTACTGATGAGTCATTGCCAAATGGCGGTGGAAATATTATTTCATGGTGGTGGAATTTTGGTGATGAACTTTCAGGAGTTAATAATACATCTGCACAACAAAACCCGACACATCTTTTTACTGATATGGGTGACTATATCGTAACACTAACGGCGTATAATGTTAACGGATGTGTGGATTCAACATCATACACAGTATATGTTAATCCTCCGCCGGATGTTGATTTCACTATGGATACTGATTCAACTTGCGTTGGAACGATAAATAATTTTTATGGTACAGGCACAGATATTATAACTTGGCACTGGGAATTTGGTGACGGAGACACTTCAAATATCCAAAATCCAATGCACATTTATAATTCAGCAGGGACTTATGATGTTGAACTTTCTGTTACTAATAATCTTGGTTGTAACAATATGGTTACTCATACTGTTTGGGTTAATGACCAACCCATTTCTAATTTCTCTTTCGAGAATTGGTGTGTTAATGATTCAACTTTTTTTACTGATGCATCGTACAGTAATACCAGCATTATCACTTCTTGGTATTGGGATTTTGATGATCCTGCTTCATCAAGCAATACATCTATTTTACAAAATCCTAAACATTTATTTACCGGAATCGGAAGCTTTGATGTCAAATTACTTGTAACCGATCTTAACGGTTGTATAGACTCAATTACACGCAATGTGCAAATTTTTGATTTACCAATCCCTCAATATTCATATCAAAAAGTTTGTAACCCTCACGGAAAAGTTAACTTTTATGATGAATCAAGTCCGGGAGGAAACGGAAGCCCTATTGGCGAATGGTATTGGGAAATTGATAATACATATTATTCGACATCACAAAATCCAACTTATACATATTCAATAACAGATACTTGTTATCATGTAACACTTACTGTAACCGACTTTAATCAATGCTCCAACTCTTATGTTGACACTATTTGCATACTCAATCCTTTGGTAACAGATTTTACTGCAACTCAGGTTTGCAATACTCATGCTACTTTTTTTCAGGCTTTTTATACACCACTCGAAGATTCAATAATTTCATACAAATGGGAATTTGGTGACGGGTCTAATCCAATTACATCTGCTTTCGATACAATATCTTATACTTATGCAAATTCAGGAACTTATCAGGTTATTCTTACTTTAACCAATATTGATAATTGCACAGCTTCAATATATCATAATGTTATTGTTAATCCACTTCCAATTCCTGATTTTTCATTTGATAATGCTATCTGTAATGATCCAACTCAATTTACTGATCTTTCATCCGGAAACGGTAGTGAAATTTTAACATGGAACTGGGACTTTGGTGATGTTGCATCAGGAGCAAACAACTTCTCAATATTACAACATCCTTCACATGTTTATCCACCAATAGACAGCACGTATTATGTTCAGTTGATAACAACAAATCTAATAGGATGTACTGATTCTATCACAATACAAATTTCAAAAGAACCATGCGTTTCAGCTGCTTTTGAGATTCTAACTGAACCGGCTTGTGCCAATCAGATAGTCTGTTTTTCAGAAAGTTCATCTGTTGCCCAAGGTGCAGGAACTATTGTAAACTGGTTATGGGACTGGGGTGATGGAACAACAGATTCTTATTCGATTTATCAGACAAGTATTTGTCACAACTTCAATGGTTCAGGATATTTTGATGTTTCGATAACTGTAACTGCAAATGTTGATGGCAGCTTATTTACCGACACAAAAACACAAAGCATATATATTATTCCTTCTCCTGAGGCACAATTTACTACAGTATCAGCTTGTACAAATACACTTGTACAATTTACCGATGATTCTGAAAATAACGGAATACCTATAATTGGCTGGCACTGGAATTTTGGTGATCCTTTAATTATCAGCGACACCTCAATTATTCAGAACCCTACTTATACATATAATTATAAAGGAAATTATAATATCGAATTCGTAGTTGAAAACAATCTTGGTTGTATTGATACTTTATTGCAACCCATAACAATTAATGACGGACCGGATGCTGCATTTGATTATGATATTTCTTGTGAAGCTAACCCTACCCTCTTCTTCGATAATTCGGATACTGCTGATGTTCCTATAAATTCATGGTTCTGGGATTTTGGAGATTCCTCAGCCACAGGTGATACTTCAATATTACAAAATCCTGAATTTACTTTTGATTCGGAAGGTAATTTTGATGTTAAATTAGTTATTACAGATGAAAATAATTGTAGCGATACAATAACTAACACAGT
The DNA here is from genome assembly GCA_021107915.1 of Bacteroidales bacterium. Lineage (GTDB taxonomy): Bacteria > Bacteroidota > Bacteroidia > Bacteroidales > JAIORY01 > JAIORY01. The sequence continues at coordinate 19,196 of JAIORY010000308.1, forward strand.
TTTAGTTCACCCTATACCTATAAGTAGTTTTATTATTGACACTAATTACCAGGGAATACAAGGACAAATATATTTTATAAATACTTCGGAAGGTGATTCATTAAGTTATTGGGATTTCGGAAATGGTGAAACATCAGAAGAAGACAGTCCGGTAATACTTTATGATGAAGATGGCACATATTTAATTTTACTAACAAGCTGGAATAAATATTTTTGTCCCGATACAAGCACACAAAAATTTACAATGTTCTTTAAAGGACTTTACATTCCAAATGCGTTTGCACCAAAAAGTCCAAATGCAAGTGTAAAACTATTCACACCCAAAGGTTATAATTTAAGTCAATATAAAATTGAAGTATATAGCAAATGGGGTAATCTTGTGTGGAGTTCAAGTAAGCTTGATGATGAAGGTAGGCCTTTAGAAAGCTGGGACGGCACTTATCATGAATTATTATTACCACAAGGATCTTATGTTTGGAAAGCAACAGCTACTTTCAGAGATGGCACAATATGGGAAGGTACCGATAATGGCGACGGAAACCTTAATACTTTTGGCACTGTAACGTTGATTCATTAGAGGGTTTCTGGTTTCAAGTTTCAGGTTTCAAGTTTTGGGTTTCAAGTTTCAAGTTTCGGGCTGAACGAAGTGAAGTCCCGTACCGACGAAGGAGGTCGGGATTTCAGGTTTCAGGTTCTGAAATTTTGAATGGATAAAACCGGTAAACAAATTTTTCTACATTTTACATTTATCATTCTGCATTTTTCATTGTTGAAATAAATTAAGAATTAAACAGTGTATTAATAAAAAATACTACAACGGACAAAGGCGAAATAATGCGTGTAGTTTAGTAAATATTTTGGGGTTGGGCACAATTAGGGCAGACTGAAAATAATTTAGGCAACAAGGAAAAATGATTGTATTTTTGTTGTATAAATAGGAAGAAAAATATGACAGAATTATTGACAATAAAAGAAGCAAGTTTATGGGCAAGTAATCATTTAAACAAGAATGTTACTACTTCCAATATTTCATATCTAATTCAATATGGGAAAGTTAAAAAATATGGAAACAATGGAACAACCGCTGTAAATAAATACGACTTAATAAATTATTATAAAAGTTTTAATGGCCAACGAGAGACAGACTGGCGTGAAAAACTTGGAGAAGATTTAAATTGGGCTTTATCATTTGATAATTTAAAAGAAAAAGATACTACAAAACATATTCATAGATTACACCCATACAAAGGGAAATTCATACCACAACTTGTTGAATATTTTATTGATAACCATACAGATAGTTTCAAGAAAGAAACATATTTTAAAAAAAGAGATATTGTCCTTGACCCATTTTCTGGAAGTGGAACAACTATGGTTCAGGCAAGTGAGTTAGGAATGTACGCAATAGGCATTGATATTTCTGCTTTTAACTCACTTATTGCAAACGTAAAAGTAGGAAAAGTTGATTTTCAAGACTTAAATAATGAATTAAAGCGAATTTCAAACTCATTAAAAGAATATATTTCTCAAAATAAAAATACTCAATTTGAAACGGAGTTGCTTGAAGAGTTAAATACTTTTAATAAAAAGTATTTTCCTTCACCTGAATTTAAAGTTAAAATTCGCAATAAAGAAATAATAGAAAGAGAATACACACCACAAAAAGAAAATGAATTTTCTAAAATCTTTGAAAAACTTCAAGAAAAATATAACCTTAAACTAAAACAAGATAAAGCAAGTAATTTTCTTGAAAAATGGTATCTCGAACCAGTGAAAAATGAAATTGACTTTACTTTTGAGCAATTAAAAAAAGTCAAAAACATAACGACAAAAAAAATCATCACAATAATATTAAGCAGAACAATTAGATCATGCAGAGCAACAACACATGCCGATTTAGCAACACTTAAAGAGCCTGTAACAAAAACATATTATTGCAGAAAACACGGCAAAATTTGTAAGCCTTTGTTTTCAATGCTTTCTTGGTGGGAAAGATATAGTAACGACACAGTAAAACGACTTTATGAATTTGAAAGCCTGCGAACAAATACAACTCAAGTCTGCTTGCAAGGTGATGCCAGAAATATTGAAATTATATCAGAACTGAACCGAAAAAATCCTGAATTTGCAAAACTTGTAGAAAAACAAAAAATAAAAGGAATTTTTTCAAGTCCGCCATATGTTGGATTAATTGACTATCACGAACAACACGCTTATGCCTATGATTTATTTGGTTTTAAACGTAACGATGAATTAGAAATTGGTCCGCTTTATAAAGGGCAAGGACAAGAAGCAAGAAACTCATACATTGAAGGAATTGCCCATGTATTAAATAATTCAAAAAAATATTTGCAAGATGATTACGACATCTTTCTTATAGCAAATGACAAATACAATATATATCCATCAATTGCAGATAAATCTGGGATGAAAATCGTAAATCAATATAAAAGGGTAGATACTATTTCCTTTAAAAAATTAATTTCATTGAATTAATCAAGATAAAAATATGGCAAAAAATCTTTCAAATACAGAAAAATTAGCGCAAGAATTCTTAAAATCAATTTCAAAATTACAAAATAATGTAGAGCCTATTCGGGTTTTAAAAGCACGTGTATATAGAATAGGAAGTTCAAATGTTCTGATTAGAACAGCATCGGATGGGAACCGCAATTATTTTTTTGGAATTAATTATATCACAATTGAGGAAATGGCAAATCTTCAAAATCCTTATATTGCTTTTATTTGTGGTTCTATCAATAAGACTGTTATTATCCCTGCTGTGGAAATATACGATAATTTATATAAAATAAGTCACGACAGAAATGGTGAGTATAAATTAAATATTGATAAAGAATTAAATTTAGTTTTAAAGGGAAGAGGAAATAGATTAGACTGTAAACAGTACATTAATAATTGGAATATTTTGTTTTCAGCCGATACGAAAAATATTAAGATTAAAAATGTAGAAGAAAGTTTACATTCAATTCTTCAAGGTCGTTTATTGGAAATTGGTAATTATCGAGGATTTCACACATTTTCCCCAGATAAATCAAAAAAATTTAATAAAAAGCCTCTATCAACAATTTCCAGTTTAGATTCTTGTCCTGAGTTACAATTTTCAGATTATAATTTATTACGAAATATTGATGTACTTTGGTTCAAAGAAAAGGGCAGTAATCTGATTCCAGAGAAAGCATTTGAGGTTGAATTATCTACAGGAACTTGGTCTGGTGTAGGAAGAATGTCTACTTTAGCTGACTATAATAATGTAAGTTTTTTTGTTATATCCGATAATAAAAATAAATTCAGACAAGTTATTCAATCATTTCCAGTTTTTAAAGAGCGGTTTTCTCATATAACAACAATTCAAATTGGTGATTTGTATAGTGCTGAGAAAAATATTAAAGAATTAAGATATCAAATTGGATTGTAAGGTATAGAGTTATGAATTCAAACAAGAACTTATTCTAGATATCAATTGACTTGATTCAAGATGAAGCTGAAGAACGTATTGGCAGACAGCTTTCGGAATATGAATTATTTTCAGTAAAAAAAAGTCTTGAATGGGGGTTACTATTTGATATTGATACTGTGTTTAAAGCGGCGATTGAGAATGCAGTTGAAATAAATAAGATATAATTCAAATTTATGACAACAATATTTGAACCTGTTGCTGTTTCTTTGGCTTCGAGTAGATTTAAAGTTGCAAAACTTCAAATGAAATCTGGGACAAAAATAAGCGAACAAGCACAGTATCAAATTCAAAAAATTATGGATGAATTAACTGCGACTAATAAAAAACCAGACAAGCAAAAGGAAATCGAAATAATTCGTAAAGTTTGTCAAAAAGGAGAAATACGAACCGTTAAACCCACACGAGTTGATATTTATCTTGAAAGTGAAGATGGTGAAATATATTTGTTCGATATAAAAACTGCGAAACCAAACAAAGGTGGTTTTAAAGAATTTAAAAGAACTCTTCTAGAATGGACAGCAACTGTTTTATCAGAAAATCCAAAAGCGAAAATAAACACATTAATTGCTATCCCGTATAACCCTTATGAACCAAAACCTTACAGCCGTTGGACAATGGCTGGTATGCTTGATTTAGAGAAAGAATTAAAAGTAGCAGAAGAATTTTGGGACTTCCTTGGTGGTAAAGGAGCATATGATGATTTACTTGGTTGCTTTGAACGAGTTGGTATCGAAATGAGACAAGAAATTGATACATATTTTGCTCGATTTAATAAATAACTGTGCCCAAAAATAAAAAATATAGCAATAAATAAAACTAGTTGTGGTTAGAAACTAATTTAGTGTAAAGTCTAATCTATAACTTTTGTAAAGGATGTATCTTAACGAACATTTAAAACAATGAAACACATAACAATAATTTTCTTCTGTTTGTTTATTACAAATGTTGCATTTGGACAACCAAAGACACCAAATGAATATGGATTAAAACACTATTCGTTGAATGATAACTTATTGGGGAATATTAATTTCTATGTTACAAAGAACGGAATTGACAAACACAAACCTTTAATGATTTTATTAGATGGTTCTGGAAATTTACCTTTATACTCATTAATGAAAAATAATGACGGAACTTCGCATATTTTTGGTAGCATACCATTTAGATATAAAAAACTATCCGAAAAATATCACGTTATCCTGATAAGTAAACCAGGAACTCCGTTTTTAGATAGTCTAAATGTGAATACTTTTCAAGAATTTGTAGAACAATACCAACCATCAAAAGAATATAGCGAGAAATTAAGTTTGGGCTGGCGAGTGAATTCAGCCTCCAAGGTAATTGATTTCTTAACCAACGAATTGGATATAGATGAAAATAAAATCATTGCAATCGGATATTCTGAAGGCGGACAGGTTGTCCCCAATCTTGCATTGAAGAATAATAAAATAACTAAAATTGTAAATATAGTAGGCGGTGGACTTAACCAATTCTACGATTTCATATCAGCCGAAAGACTTAAAGTTCATAAGGGAATTATATCAGCCGATATTGCTCAAAACAAAATTGACAGTTTGAATTTAAAGTTTAAGGAAATTTATAAAAATCCAAATGCTACAGATAAATTTTGGTTAGGTCATACTTATAAACGTTGGGCAAGTTTTTGCAAAGACATTCCATTGGAAGATATGCTAAAATTAGATATTCCGATTTTATTAGTGTCAGGCGGATATGATGAAAGTTCACCAATAACTGGAATTGACTACGTGGAGTTAGAATTTTTGAGACAAGGAAAAGAAAATTTAACCTATAAAGTTTATCCAAACTGTGACCACTGGTTTAACGACCAAGCATTAGAAACTAATCGACTAACAGAAATGTTGAATTATGTAATAGAATGGATTGAAAAATAAAAAACGGTGTAGAACAACAAACATAGTGCATTTGGCGGATAGTGCTAAATATAAATACCTTAGTAATAAATAAAATTAGTCGTAAATTGAAAAGGAGGTATTTCAAAATGCCCGCCTGCTCATATTTACAAACCGTTGTGTGGCAATTTAAAAGAAAGTTTGATGTATCATTAAACTTATAGTAAAATATAAATGATAGTCTAAATTGAATAAAAACTATGAAAAAAGTAAAGAACCGAATCTCTGTTTCAAAAATATTATTGGAAATTATCTCTGTTAGTTTTGCTGTTCTTTTGGCTCTTGGAGTAAATGAATGGCGTAATATTAGAGCAAATGAAAGGTTAGCAAATGAAGCATTGGAGAATATCAGAAAAGAGATTCTTTCTAATCTTGATATTGCTAAAGAAACGTTGACTCTTAATAAAGAGATAGTAAAAAAACAAAAAGTGGCTTTTTTGAGTATAAAAAAAGAAATAGATAGTAATATTCCTAATAGTATTGAAAATGATGTTCATTCAAGATTTCCTTTTTCATTCAAGTTTAGTCCTACTAAAAAAACTGCATGGAACTCCTCAAATCTTACCAATGCTGTAACATATTTAGATTTTGACCTTGTTCAACTTCTTTCAGAAACTTATGAAACTCAAGAACTTTATTCAAGAGTGAATGAAAATATCTTAGAAAGACTTTTTTCACCTGGTCTTTTTATGAAAAAAACAATAAGCGCAGAATTACAAGCATACTTCATGAAATTAAAGATGTATTTCCAGGTTACTGAATCATTAATTGATGACTATGAACTATGTTTAAAAGAAATCAAAGAGCATACGGAATGAGAAAGAAAAAGTAGCCTTTTTTTTCAGTCTATCAAATGTAACGCTTGTTATCATTTAAGAAGATAAAATCATATCTTTACAAAAATTATTACAGTATGACGATTTTAGATAAATTGAGAATATGAAACTGTTCGTAGAAAATGAAAAAATTGAACTAAAAAAATCAACAAGTGAATTGAAGCAAGCAATTACTTCCATTGTTGCTATTCTTAATAAACATGGACATGGTGAACTATATTTCGGTATAAAAAATGATGGTACATTATCCGGTCAAGAAGTAAGTGATAAAACATTAAGGAGTATTTCACAGTCTTTTAGTAATCATATTAAACCTCAAATATTTCCAATAGTTACTAAAGAAATTGAAAAAGGACTTGATTTTATAAAAGTTATTTTTAGGGGTAACGATGCTCCTTATTTTGCTTATGGCAGACCTTATATCAGAGTTGCCGACGAAGATAAACTGCTTACCCCTGCCGAGCTTGAAAATATGATACTTCAAAAGAATATTTACCAAAGCAAATGGGATAGCAAAATTACCGAATTTAAACTAAGCGAGGCAGATGATCGTACCATTCAAAAATTTATAGAGCAAACAAAACAATCTGGACGAACACCTGTGCATAATGATAACTCTGAAGTGGTTTTGACTAAACTTAGTTTAATAAAAAGCGACATGCTTTCTTATGCTGCATGGCATTTGTTCTGCGATGATCAGCCGGTTGAATTGCAACTTGCTGTTTTCAGAGGGCGTGATAAGAGTGGTTTTGCAGATATCAGGATTTCCAAAGGCAATCTTTTTTATTTGCTTGAAACTGCTGAAAGCTATATTAAGGACAAAATTAACTGGAGAGTAGAATTTTTGGAGGATATGAAAAGGCATGAGATCCCTGAAATTCCTGTTAGTGCATTTAGGGAAGCTATTGTAAATTCATTAGTACACCGAAATTTTAATGATCCAAAAGGAAATGAGATTGCTATATTTACTGACCGCATTGAAATTTATAATCCCGGAACATTCCCCGAAGGATTGACTCCGGAGGATTACATTAAGGGACGTGAACGTTCTTATTTGCGCAATCCGAAAATTGCTGAAATCTTTTACTATACAAGGGATATCGACCGTTGGGGTTCAGGCTTGCAGCGAATGAATAAAGAATGTACTGAAAATGGCATTCATTTATGTTTTGATATAATGACCAATGGTTTTCTTACTACTTTTTATCGCCCTGTTGATGTTTTAGATATAAAAGTGAGTGATGATGAAGGAGGTATAAAAGGTGGTACAAAAGGAGGTATGAAAGGAGGTATGAAAGGAGGTATAAAAGATAGTACAAAAAGTATTGTACTAAGTGGAGATTTAATGCAACTCCCTAATAGACAAAAGGATGTTTTGTTACTGATTGCAAAAAATAATAGAATATCTATTTCAGAAGCATCAAAACAATTAGGAATAGTGAGATCAGTTGCACAAAAGCATTTTGATGCTTTAACATCCAAAGGTATCATTGGAAGAATTGGTCATAAAAGAGGTGGTTACTGGAAAATTCTTGTTAGTTTAAAAAAGGTCTTACTTTAGCAAAAAGTACTGGGATATTTATTCCACGAAAAATAATTTAGACATTCAAAAATCAAAATGAAATTTGTAATTTTGCAAACCCAACAAAAGAAAAAAAAGAATACAGAAAAAATCCTATGTCAAAAAACCTTTACATTGCTGCAACTGAAGCAGAATCCGGAAAATCTTTGATAGTTCTCGGATTAATGAATATTTTAACAAGGCACATAAAAAGAGTAGGATTTTTCAGACCAATTATAAGACTTGAACAAAAACCCGATCAGGACATTAACCTTGTTTCAAAACGTTTTCAACTTCCTTTCGATCATAATTCTATGTACGGCATGACCAGCAAGGAAGCATTTAAACTTATTAATACCGGTGATTTTGATACCTTAATCACTACTATTCTTGATAAATACAAAAAACTGGAAACTGAATGTGATTTTGTTTTAATTGAAGGCACTGACCATAAAGGTTCTTTAAAACCATTTGAATTTGAATTTAACGCCCGAATGGCTAAAAATCTTGGTGCTCCTGTTTTGTCAATTGTAAACGGAACAGATAAAAATGCAGGAAGAATTGCTAATACTGTCCAACTGACAAAAACTGTCCTTCAACGCGAAAAATGCAAAAGTATGGGTATTTTTGTTAATCGTGTAAAAAATGAATGCTTAGATGAAATCACCAATTTACTTGAATCATTAAACACCAACAATGAAATAAATTTTGTAGTTCCTGAATTAGAATTACTTCAAAAACTTACAATTCGACAGATAGCAAATGCAATAAAAGCCCACCATATTTATGGTGACGAAAATGTTCTTGACTATGATGTTACCAACTATAAAGTTGGAGCAATGACCATCGAAAACATTCTAAAACACAACGAAGCCGGAACACTCGTTATCACTCCCGGCGATCGTTCTGATATTATCCTCACTTTGTTTATGACATTTTTATCCGAAAATTTTCCTAAAATTGCCGGTATAGTTCTTACAGGAGGTTATAAACTAACTAAAGAAATGAGGATGCTTATTCTCGGTATTAAGAAACTTCCTGTTGCTATTTTTGATGTAGAAACCGATACTTATACCACTGCCTTAAATATCAGTAAAATAAAAGCAGTATTAAAACCCGACAATGAAAGAAGGTTGGCAATGGCTCAAGGTCATTTCGAAGCGTTTGTGGATGATACAAAACTTAAAGAGATAATAGATGTTACTCCTTCAAGTGTTGTTACTCCAATAATGTTTGAATATGAACTCTTTGAAAGAGCGCGTGCTAATCGTAAACATATTGTACTTCCGGAAGGTATGGATGACCGTATTCTGAGAGCTGCTGAGATATTACTTAGACGAAATGTTGTTGAGATCACCCTTTTGGGAAATGAAAACGACATATATGCCAGAGCTGCAGAACTTCATTTAAAACTTGAAGGGGTTAACATTATCGACCCTTTTGATAACGACCTTATTAACGACTATGCACCTACATATTATCATCTCAGAAAACATAAAGGAATTACAAAAGAAATAGCATTCGATGTAATGCGTGATGTAAGTTACTTCGGAACTATGATGGTTTATAAAAATCATGCTGACGGAATGGTTTCGGGAGCAGCACATACTACCCAGCACACTATTCGCCCTGCATTTGAATTCATTAAATCAAAACCTGAATTTTCTGTTATTTCCAGTTGCTTTTTAATGTGTTTTGAAGATCGTGTACTTGCTTATGGAGATTGTGCTTTTAATCCTAATCCAAATTCTGAGGAATTAGCTGATATTGCCATCAGTTCTGCTGATACTGCCAATCTGTTTGGCATTGAAGCTCGTATAGCAATGCTCTCATACTCTACCGGAGAATCAGGAAAAGGTAAAGATGTTGATAAAGTAAGAACAGCAACGGAAATAGCTCGCAAACGCCGTCCCGATATTAAAATAGAAGGTCCTATTCAATATGATGCTGCCTACGATGCAGGTGTTGCAAGAAAAAAAATGCCAAATAGCGAAGTAGCCGGAAAAGCCACAGTTTATATTTTTCCCGATCTTAATACAGGTAATAATACTTATAAAGCTGTACAGCGTACATCAAATGCTTTGGCTGTAGGTCCTATTTCTCAAGGATTAAACAAACCTGTTAATGATCTAAGCAGAGGTTGCTCAGTTAAAGATATTGTAAATACCGTTTTGATAACAGCAATTCAAGCGCAGCAAGAAGGATAGGGAATTTTAAATGACTAAAATTTGAAATGACTAAAATGAATTAAATTTAAAGCCTAAAAACTCAAAATCCCGACCTCCTTCGTCGGTACGGGACTTCACTTCGTTCAGCCTGAAACCTGAAACTTGAAACCTGAAACTTGAAACCTGAAACTTGAAACCCAAAACTTGAAACCCAAAACCCGAAACTCAAAACCCGAAACTCAAAACCCGAAACCCAAAACCCGAAACTTTTACTAAAACGG
>JAIORY010000210.1 GCA_021107915.1 Bacteroidales bacterium
AAATCCTTTCACTCCAACACCTCTCTTAAAATATGATGAGATTTTATTTCCCTGAAAACAGGAAGATGAAGACGATAATAATCAATAAGTCTTTGAAGAAATTCTTGTCTTTCTTTTTGGCTGAGGCTTACAGAACTGTTTTCGGCTATTTCTGTTTTTAACAAATTGAAAAATTTCCGGCTTAAAGGTTCTCGAATATAATTTCCGTGCATGGGTTTATTACCGCAAAAGATTCCTTCTTCCATATCAAAAAATGTTTTGGAAGTTGAATAATTCCCTCTTGGAAAAAATCCGAGAAATTTTGTAAGCTGGATCACAAACAACAAATGGAAATTTATGTATTTGTCTTTTGTTTCATCGAGAAGTTTAACAGAATTAAAAATAAACTCAAAAAGTTTCGGATTAGCTTCTTCTTCTTTTATAGATTTATATAAAATTTCATTAATAAAAATTGCTATTGAACTCTTTGTAATTTCAAATGGAATGCTTTGCAATTGAAAATCGGTTTTTATCTCTTTAATATATTGAATGTTACTTTTTCCCTTATAATAAACAACCATATCAACAGGTGAAAGATGCTGTAATAAATTTCTCTTGATTTTGGATTTAGCTTTTCTAACTCCCCTGATAATGTATGACTGCAAGCCAAATTGTTCGGTATAAATCTTAGCAATTACACTTGTTTCAGAATAATTAATCTGATGTAAAACTATTCCACGGGTTTTGTGAAGCATCTTTTTATTATTAGTGCCTAAAGTTAAAGTAAATATTATAAATGACAAATGACAAGCACCAAATTTCAAATAAATATCAAAAAAAAATACCCGAAAATGAAATCGGGTATTCTTATAATATTTTTTAAGTTATAAAAGATTCACATTAAGGCTGAGTATAAATATTAACATTATTCCTATATCCAGGTTTATCTTGATACCAGTCACTGTAAGTAGATCCGGAACTTTCTGCCCAAGCCTGAAAGTGAGTAAATGCAGTAGTTATGTCAGCATATTCAAAAGGATATGCAAAAGACTCAGGAATATTTATTCCCCATGGTAGATTAGTAGCTGTTTTAAAATACTTGTCAATTCCGGGTTGTGTATCGTCATTCCAAGTTTGATAAAACGATATGTCAATTAAATCAGTTGGTTCGTAATCCGGTAAATGTAATTCACGTCCACGGGTTTGATGAATAATTACGAAAGGATTAAATGTTGATAAAGCAAAATCAGTAGCGATATAAGTTGCTGACGGAACCATTTTAATAGTTGTTGTATCGGGTGTTTCATAAGCAAAGCCACTAAAAGTATTAACTAATGGTGCAAAACCGAAAGATTGGTCAAATACAATAATGGTCGGATGGGTTTGGCCAATTTCAAGGCCAGATGCATTTACATCTATTAAAGTGCCCTGAAAGTCATATCCTGTAACAGTAAGATTATTAATTAAAGTTGCATTTGCATTAGGTAAATTAAATCCAAATGAATTATTATGTCCGGCTCCGAGGGCTTTTGTTACAAAGTTGCCAAATATTTCCACAACCTCATTACTTGCATTTGTAACAGTTTGAAAACGGTAATCAATAACAACATCATTAAAATCATAATCACCGGTTGATGTCCATAAATCTTCAAAAGCTAAAGTTCCATATCCAATAGTTGGGAAATAATTATCGTATGCTCTTAATGGATCTGTAGGATAATCATCATCACCATCTGCTACTCCATCACTATCAGTATCAACCAATGGGCTGAATATACAGAAAATAGATGTACCGTAACCCATATTTCCATGGTCCGAATATGAAATTATCATGTGCGTAGCATCTAATGTTGTTGTTGTAACAGAATTTGTGAAAGAAGGATTAAAAATATCGTCCGAGTCCCATATAATTACATCACCTGTAACTGAACCACCTCCAACAGTACCAACGTCAAGATTACCTGCATCCCGATATGCAACAATAAAATTATCGGCATCCATGGCTGTAATAGATGGATCAAAACTTATAGCATTATTAAAAATATATTCCGCTCCCCATGTAATTACATTTCCGGCAACATTTCCTATCATTGCAGTTCCATTATCAAAATTACCTACGTCTCTGAAAGCAACAACAATTTTACTTGAGTTTAAAACTCCAAGAGAAGGGTTTGCTGTAATTGCTGAATTAAAAACATATTCTGAACCAAAACTAATCACATTTCCAGCAACTGTACCGGCTATTGAAGTTCCATATTGAGAATTACCATTATCACGATAGCCCAATACAAAGGCACTTGAACTAAGACAAACTGAAGTAATTTCCGGTGTGTTTCCACTATTAAATATATTTTCCGATCCCCAGGCAATATTGGTTCCGGTAATAATACCAATTACAGATGTTCCTGCATAAGTATTTCCAATGTCTCTAAATGAAAAAACAAAATGAGTAGCATCAAGAGCTGTAGATGAGATATAATCTACACCGGCTGACCACAAGTGAAGAGGTAAGGTAAATTCGGCACCCCAAGAAATAGAATTTCCACTCACAGTTCCAACAATTGCTGTCCCATATTGAGAATTTCCAAAATCACTATAAGTTACTACAAAATGAGTTGCATCTAAAGTTGCAACAGATATGCTTGCAGTTCCTGCAGCATTAAAAACAAATTCTGATCCCCATGTTATTGTATTTCCGGAAATAGTACCAATTATTGCAGTTCCATAACTTGAATTCCAGTTATCACGATATGTAACAACAAAATGAGTTGCATCCAGTGCTGCAGAGGAAAGGTCATAGCTAAGAGCTGAATTAAAAACATATTCTGAACCGAAGGAAACACTTTTTGTACCTTTAAAGTTTTTTAATAAATTATAATGATTAGCTAATTCTTCTGCAGTGATATTTGTTGCCTTTTCGCCATTTGTTCCGTTGATATTATATATTACATTGTTTACTAAAATTTTTTCAACGTAATCAGGAATTGTAATATTTATATGATATTGAGCTTGAGCTTCTTTACAATTTTCTTTATAATAAATAATGGTTCTGTCTAAAGATGTAATCATTAAAGTTCCGGTCAACGGATTATCAATTAAAATTGATACTTCATGTGATAATTTCCAATCAAATTCATTAGAAACATTTAATCCTCCCATTTCTGATACCTCAGTATTATTAGTATCATCATTAGTATCATCGTTATCATTAATCGGAAACTTGTTACATTCCGTTAGTAATAGCATCATTGCTAATGATAGCAAAATATATAATATTTTTTTCATTACAATTTTTAAGTATTAATTTATTGAATGTATACTTTGTTGCTTATGTAAGTATACTTTTTTGCTTAAATAAACTTAGCGCAAAAATAAAGCCACAAATCCTATCTCGTTAACATTCAATTCCTAACGAATATCTTAATGTTTGTTAAATTCCAAAATCGGGATTATTTTTCTTTTATTAAGAACAATATCATTTACAAATATAATATAAAGATTGAGCGAATAAAAGGAAAACCGAATTATTTATTAATAATCTTATTTTCTTTTTCCCGAATAATGTATTTCTGTTATAGCTTTTACTGCTCGATCCGAAAAGAAATCACAACTGGGGAATAACTTAAAAATACCATTATTTTTCGCTTCAGGGTTACAAATTAACAAAATTTCCGATTGGTCATTTCTATTGTAAATTTCACTTAAAGTAAAAACAGCTCTGTAGCCATCGTCGGCAGCAACAGTAAACATTCCATTCATAATTGACTCTTTTGTAAGGGGAAAATATTTCTGAAGTAATTCTTTAAAATAAATACCTGTAAATGGTTCTGTGCTGTGAATACCTCTTCCTCTGCCATAATAAATTGTATGAATTGTATGGTCTTTCATATCCAAAGGATTTGCTGTAATTACAGTTGGATTGTCTTTATCATGATAAATTTTTATATCGGGTGAAAATAGTGGGTTTTTACCCTTTTCAACTTTAAATTTTTTATCATAAGATTTAACGGTAATTTTTTGTGGTTTGTTAATATTTCGTTCCGTGAAAAGATCGCTTGCAATAATTAGTTTTGATTCTTTTGGTAATTCCCATAATTCATTGGTTTTCGACGGAACTATTCTCATAACTTTTGAAGCAATAATAATTTCGTGTAAATGATTTGGATAAAAAATCTCTCCCCAACTGATTTTTACATTTTCGCCAAGTTCATTTTCTACCTCAACATATAAATCAATAATTGGTTTGAAATTTTCTTTATTCTTTTTATTTAGTCTTCTATTATTTAAAATGTCATACAAAGAATATCCGTCGTAGCGATAAGCTCCGATAAATTTATTGCCATCATCTGAAAGAACGGTTTCTTTTACAATAACACTATGAAGAGGCAATTTTGATAAATCAACTTTTCCGGGATTAAAAATTTCGCCCAAAACCTCTATGTCAAACATTTCTAAATTATACGATTCGGCATTATCGTAAAAATCATTAGTTGCATCAACTGTGTCAGCTTTAATGACTAACTTTTGATGTTTCTTAATTGTCTCATTATTACTACAAGCGGTAGTTAATAAAATTGCTGCAATAGCAAAAAATAGTTTTGTAAAATTTTTTTTCATGGATTTGTATTTAATTATCATTTTTTTGAATTAAAGATATAAAAATTAGAAACTTGAAATTAGAAATTCGGGAAAACGACCTAATTTCAAATTTCCAGTTTCCAGTTTCATTACATGATTATTCGCCAGTAAAAAAATAAGAAATAATGGGTGTTTAATCAAATTGAAATTAATTAATGATAAGTATCTTAGTAACCATAGTTTCGCTACCATCGCTATTGCTGGAAAATACAAGATAGACACCGGTATGTGCTTTTTCACCATTAAAATTTTTTCCGTCCCAAATTGCCTGACTGCCTTCAGCTTTGGTTTCATAAATAAGCGTTCCGCTAATATCCGTTATTTTTATATCTGCATTATTAACTAATCCTTTTATTCCAATTTTTCCGGTAAATCCTTCTCTTACCGGATTTGGATATGCATAAGTATTTTCATGTATAGATTTTCCGGGAGTAGCAGTTCCGCCATAAGAAATTATTCCTTTTGCAGTACCTATAAAAACTTCTCCATTATCATTAATGGCAATATCAGTAATCATATTTGAAAACAGCGGACTGTTATCAATAGTAAAATGATTTATCTCTTCTGTACCATCTGCCGACAACAAGAAAACTCCGGCATTATCCGTACCTATCCATTTTTTATTATCTCCGTCAATACAAATACTTGTAACAACTTCTGTTTCGAGAAGATATTGAACATAGCCGTCTTGTTCAACTAAAATGCGCTGGGCATCATAATTATTATTTGTAAAAATATTTTCCGGAGTATAAATTACCGAAATACCTTGGTCTGTTCCTATCCAAATTTCTCCATCCTGATCTTTTGCCAAACAATAAATTTTGTTTCCAATAATATTTCCGTTTCCGGGAGAAGATGTTAGTCCTTTTATTTTATCGTCCGAAGTATTATCAATTGTATTATTATCATTAAATACAAAAATGTAATACGGACTTTCTATTGTTTTTCGTTTAATAATCCATTTTTGGTTGTAATCATCAACTAATAATTCACCAACATCAGCACCCGAAGCAGCTGAACCAAGATTAAAAGATTTCCAATTCCCATCAAGGCTACCATCAGGAATTCTTACAGAAAGAATATTAGGAGCACCGGAATTGGCAACCCACATATTGTTCTCCGAATCAAAGTCAATACCGGTAACAGCAATCTGATGAGCAGCAGGCCATTGTTGCAATGAACTGTTCTCTTCTGTATAAATATTTACAACCTCTGTTCCTAAAAATTCGATAATGGCACTATCGTTACGAAATGCTCCAACAAAAACTCTTTCTGAATTTTCGGGATCAACCGAAATTGTAATAACATCATGAATTTGTTCAAATGCAGGTGTATTATTGTAATAATATCTTGTCCATTTATTATCAACAAAAGTAAAAACGCCGTCTCTTTTATAAAGAGCACCCCAGTCGTTGCTTCTGCCTCCGGGAGCAACCCAAACAGCATCTCCTCTTGATGTCAGAGAAAATACATTTGCGGTTGCCGGTCCTTCAAGTATTATTTTTTCTCCGTTCCATTCGTCATTTACTTTAATCAACCCGTTGTATGTATCGGCAATCCAAATAAGTTCGTTTTGATCAATAATTACATCATTGGGGTAAAGTATAATTTGACTTGGTTTTGAAATAGTAGTTTCAAGATTATAGTTTGTACCATATAATTTTACAGTGTTATTCGCAACAATCAATAGTTTTTCAAAACATGATCTAATACTGCTAAAATCATTAGTATAACCAGATTCAAAATACTCCCAGCTTGTTCCGTCAAAAATAAATAATGTATCGTTATTATAACCCTCGTAATAATTATTTACGATTAATTTGTTACCAAAATATTCTATTTGGTTGAATTTTGAATTTTGATTTGGAATATTCTCGGGCTTTGTCCACACAGCATAATTTGCAAGATTTGGTTCATCAATTGAAGCTTCAAAAATACCACTTTCTGTTGCAGCAAAAAATGATGTGTCGTTCTTAGTTAGATCTAAAACATCAATTTGGTTACCTTGCGGACCAATAAAATAAGTGTCAAGAATTTCTTCATTTTCAACATCCAGAACAACAATTCCAAATCCACACGAAAGGTAAGCCAGATTATCAATAAACAAAATATTATTTATTGTTTTTTTTCCTAAAATAGATTTTCGTTTTATATCAGGAATATTAATAATGTTTCCGTCTTTTATCAAATCAATATTTGCATTGGTATATGCAATCAAAAGGATTTTTTGGTTTTCGTTAGACTCAATAATACTTACTCCAAAATCGGACAATCCGTTTATTTTATTTAAGCGTTCAATACTATTATCGTTTTTATTATAATAAAACAAACTATAAGGTGTGGCACAATAAATCTTATTATCTGCTTCAGCTACCGAAATGCAATTTTTATGTGGTAATTGATTGCGCCATTCGCCAATTGCTATACCCTGCGAAAAAGAATTTAAAAAGTAAAAGCAGAGTAATAATATTGCGATAAAGCTTCTGAAAATTTTCATGATAATATGTTTTTATAAAATATTAAGCAACACTCGAAATAAAAAACTAATATTAAACGGTTTTATTGTTTTATTGAGATTAGAAACTTGAAATTAAAAACTGGAAATTAAAACTTTTCATATTCTATCATCACTCTATTTTCATCACACCAACCTATTTAAAACAGTAATTGATTAAATATGAATTGTTATTCTACTTTAATATCCTTAACATTAAGCTGTAATGTTATTTTATTGTTCCATTCGTTTTCTTCAATATGATAACAAATACTGAAAGGAATGTTTTTATTGGCAGTATAAACGTGATCTCCTTGCTGAAATGCAATTGCAGAAATTGGCAAACTGGTAATATCCGGGTGAATAACGTTTAATTTAAGATGGTTTTTACCGACGACACGTGCCAATCCTGTATCAACAATATTTTTGGTAAGAAAAACAGGAGCCATATTTCCCGGGCCAAAAGGAGCAAACTGCTTAAGTATCCTGAAAAACTTATTGTTTATCTCGTTCAGACTAATTTGTGAATCAATTTCAATTTCGGGAATAAGCATTCTATCTTCAATAGTTGAAGAAACTATTTGATTAAATTTTTCTTTAAAGGCTTCCAAATTTTCCGGTTTAAGTGAAAGACCGGCTGCATATTTATGTCCCCCGAAATGTTCAAGTAAATCACTACACGCTTCAATGGCATTATAAATATCAAAATCTTTAACCGAACGAGCAGAGCCTGTTATTAACCCATCCGATTTTGAAAGAACAATAGTTGGCCGATAATAAGTTTCGGTGAGCCTTGAAGCAACTATCCCAATTACACCTTTATGCCAATTTTCGTTATAAATAACAGTACTTTTGCTATTTAATAATTGTTCATTATTTTTTATCATATCAAGAGCGTCAATAGTGGTCTGATAATCAATACTACGACGTTCGGTATTTATAATATTTATTTGCTCGCTACATGTGCGTGCATATTTCATATTGTCGGAAATAAGTAATTCAACAGAATTTTTTGCACTTCTAATTCTTCCTGCAGCATTAATTCTTGGTCCAATCAAAAACACCAAATCACTAATAGTAAGTTCTCTTGAAAAAATATTTTTTTTATACAGATTTCTTGAAGGTTTTCTTCTGATATTGCTATAACGCAAAATTGCTTCTATGCCTGATCTGGGATTAGTATTTATACGAATTAATCCAAAATGTGCTAATATTCTGTTTTCTCCGGTAATAGCAACAATATCTGATGCAATACTCACTACAACAAGATCGAGATATTCATCAAGTTCATTAAAAGGAAAATCGTTTTTTTGCTGATATGCCTGAATAAGTTTAAATCCAACACCACACCCTGACAATTCTTTAAACGGATAATCACAATCAACTCTTTTGGGATCTAAGACCGCAGAGGCTTCAGGAATCTTTTCTCCCGGACGATGATGATCGCAAATGATAAAATCAACATTTTTTGTCTTGGCGTATTCAATTTTCTCAACTGCTTTTATTCCACAATCAAGGGCAATAATAAGAGAAAAATTGTTTTCGGCAGCAAAATCAATTCCTTGTTTCGAAATTCCGTATCCTTCTCCATATCTATCCGGAATATAAAAGTCCAATTCTTTATGAAATTTGTTCAGGAATGTAAAAACAAGTGCAACGGCTGTAGTTCCATCAACATCATAATCACCATAAATAAGTATTTTTTCTTTGTTTTGAATGGCAATTTCAATCCTTTTAATGGCTTTATCCATATCTTTCATTAAAAAAGGATCGTGAAGTTTGGAAATCTCCGGTCTGAAAAAATCTTTTGATTCTTTAAAGGTGGACACACCACGTTGTATCAATAAATTTGCTAAATTGGGTGTTATTTTAAGTTCGTGGGCAAGATTTTCAATCGCCTCATTATCTGCCTGATCTTTTATTACCCACCTCTTTTCCATAATTTTTTTTTGAGGGGTAAAGATAATATTTTTAAACTATTTTTATGAGTTTATTACATCTTATAATGCAACCAATTAATCATCAGTAAATTAATTTAATAATTTTTTTTTAAAAACTCGAACGCATAGCTTCAACCGGATTAAGCCTTGAAGCAAGATAGGCAGGAATTATTCCTGATAACAATCCAATAATGGCAGAAACGCTTATTCCAAGAATAATATTACCACTTGATAATACAAGCTCAAAACCTTCTATCGAACCCGAAACAATAAGTGATAAGAAATAAACAATCACTAAACCGCCTACACCGCCCATAATTGATAGAAAAATAGCCTCGAAAAGAAATTGCAACAAAATAAAATAATTTTTTGCCCCAAGAGATTTCTGAATCCCAATTTGATTTGTTCTTTCCTTAACAGAAACAAACATAATATTTGCAATTCCAAAACCACCTACAAGCAAAGAAAAGGCTCCAATTATCCAACCAATACCGGCAATAAACCCAAACATATCATCAAAGCCTTTTGAAATAATATCAGTTTCGTTGATAGAAAAATCATCATCTGCTGATGGTTTAAGTTTATGAACAGAACGCATTATTCCCGTGAGTTCATCTTTCAATTGCTCATTTGAAATGTTTGGCTTTGCTTTAACAATTAGTGTTGAGCTAATATTTTTTACATCCAAAACAGTTCTTGCAAAATTATATGGTATTATTGCTATATCATCTGATGAATTTCCAAAAAGATCTTCACCTTCTTTTTTTATCACCCCGATAACAGTTAATTTGCGACCGAATATTTTTATTCTTCTTTCTATGGCATCTGCCTGTCCAAATAAGTTTTCAGCTATTTTGCTTCCGATTATTACAACATTACTTCCGCTGTTTGATTCTATATTGGTAAAATATCTGCCTTGTTGTAAATCAAACGGCATTGTTATATTATATTCGTGTGTAACTCCTGCTATTTGAATATTTTCAATTGTTGTGTTTTGATATTTAATGTTTCTACTTACCTGCAACATTAATGTGCTGGCTGCAGTAGTTTGACTTCGCTTTTGAATTTGTTTTAAATCATTCATTTTTGGTTCCGGCCGCTGCCAGTATTTCCACCAAGGATATTCTCCACCCATAGACCATGGCCATTTCTGGATAAATAAAACATTATCACCAAGGGAATCAATACTCGAATGTATCGAACGCTCCATCGAATCGAAAACAGTAAAAATCGAAATAATTGAAAAAATTCCAATTGTAATTCCTGTTAATGAAAGTATTGTTCTGGTCTTATTTGTTTTAATTGACTGAAAAGCAAAAACATAGCTTTCGCAAATCAATCTTAATATAATAAATTTCCTAAACATCGGATGTTGTATTTTATAATTTGAATACGAAAATAAATCATTTTTTCAAACTTATGAAAAATTTGTAAGCAATTAGTATTAATTTAATAATAATCTTATATGAGTTTTATTGTTTATTTTCTTGATTTTTAATAAATTTGCAGTCGCAAAATTCAAAAACTCAAAACATTGAAAAAAATTAAAAATGCATTAATCTCAGTATTTTACAAAAATGGTTTGGATAACATTGTAAAAAAACTAGACGAGCTTGGAATAAATATTTACTCAACCGGTGGTACTTTTAAATTTATTGAAAATTTGGGGATTAAAGCTATTCCTGTTGAATCACTTACTTCATATCCTTCCATTTTGGGCGGAAGAGTAAAAACGTTGCATCCCAAAGTTTTTGGTGGTATTCTTGGCAGAAGAGAAAATCAAGGCGACCTCGAAGAGATGAAAAACTATGAAATTCCGGAAATAGATATGGTTATCGTTGATCTTTATCCTTTCGAAGAAACAGTAAAACAATCTTCTGAAGAACAAGAAATTATTGAAAAGATTGATATCGGGGGTATTTCTCTTATCAGGGCTGCAGCCAAAAATTTTAAAGATGTACTGATAATTCCTTCATCAGATGAATATGCGGAATTATTGAATTTGCTTGAAGACAAAAAAGGATATACTTCTTTAGAAGAACGGAAAAAATTTGCTGCTCACGCTTTTAATATTTCATCAAATTACGACACAGCAATTTTTAATTTTTTTAATGATGATGCAAATATTAAATCATTTAAACACAGTTTACTAAAACCAAATACTTTGAGATATGGCGAAAATCCTCATCAGGAAGGAATATTTTATGGTGATCTTGATAAAGTATTTGAGCAATTTCACGGCAAAGCAATTTCTTACAATAACCTTATTGATCTGGACGCCGCAATAAATCTGATTAATGAATTTGACAAAACAACTTTTGCAATCTTAAAACATAACAATGCCTGTGGTATTGCCAGCAGAGATAATTTGATTGACGCATGGAAAGACGCTCTTGCAGGTGATCCTGTTTCAGCCTTTGGCGGTGTGCTTATTTGTAATAAAATTATTGATGAAGAAACAGCAAAAGAAATCAATAAACTTTTCTGTGAAATAATTTTAACTCCCGGCTACGAAAAAAATGCATTAGAAATACTTAAATCAAAGAAAAATAGAATAATTTTACAAAAAATTTCGTTTGATTTTCCCGATAAGCAATTCAGATCAATTTTAAATGGGGCAATTCAACAAGCTAAAGATCTAAAAACTGAAACAATAACTGATTTTAAGATTGTTACAAAGATTACCCCAACTGAAGCTGAAAAAACTGATTTGGTTTTTGCCAATAAAATTGTAAAACATACAAAATCAAATACAATTGTTTTGGTAAAAAATAATCAGCTAATTGCAAGTGGAGTGGGACAAACATCAAGAGTTGATGCATTGAAACAGGCAATAACAAAAGCCAAAGAATTTGGCTTTGATTTGAAAGGAGTTGTTATGGCTTCTGATGCTTTTTTCCCTTTCGCCGATTCAGTAGAAATAGCTCATAAAGAAGGAATACATGCTGTTATTCAACCTGGTGGATCTATAAAGGATAAGGACTCCATAGAATTTTGCGATAACAATGGAATGACAATGATATTTACAGGAACAAGACATTTTAAGCATTAATTTAACCAATAAGTACTTAAAACTTAAGGCACTTGTATAATTAATTTTTAATTTTTTAAATTTACTATAATGGGATTATTTTCGTTTTTAACTAAAGAAATTGCAATGGACTTAGGTACTGCAAACACTATAATTATTTATAATGATAAAGTTGTTGTTGATGAACCATCAATAATTGCACTCGAGCGTAATACAGGAAAAATTATTGCCGTGGGTAAAAAAGCCATGATGATGCATGGAAAAACACACGAAAATATTAAGACCATTCGTCCTTTAAGAAGTGGAGTTATTGCTGATTTCAAATCATCAGAATATATGATTCGTGAATTTATCAAAATGATTGGTACCGGTAAATCACTATTCCCACCTGCATTAAAAATGGTAATTTGTATTCCTTCGGGAATAACCGAAGTAGAAGAACGAGCCGTAAAAGACTCTGCTGAGCAAGCAGGCGCAAAAGAAGTTAAACTTATTCACGAACCAATGGCGGCAGCAATAGGAATTGGAATAGATGTACTTGAACCAACAGGAAATATGGTAATTGATATTGGTGGCGGCACAAGTGAAATCGCAGTTATTGCCCTTGGCGGAATAGTTAATAATAAATCTATTCGTATTGCCGGAGACGATTTTACACTTGATATTGTGGAATATATGCGCAAACAACATAATATTAATATTGGTGAACGTACAGCTGAAAGAATAAAAATTGAGGTGGGGGCAGCTATGAACGAAATTGATAATCCTCCTGATGATTATGCCGTTCACGGAAGAGATATGTTAACAGGTATTCCAAAAGAAATAACTGTTAATTATAATGAAATTGCCCAAGCTCTTGATAAATCAATTTCTAAAATTGAAACTGCTGTTTTAAATGCTCTTGAGATGACACCTCCCGAACTTTCTGCCGATATTTTCAGAACAGGAATTTATCTTGCAGGTGGTGGCTCTATGCTTCGTGGATTAAGCCAGCGACTTCATCTTAAAACAAAACTCCCTGTGCATGTTGCTGATGACCCTCTTAGAGCCGTTGCAAGAGGTACGGGTATTGCTCTTAAGAATTTTGATAAATTTACTTTCCTTATTAAGTAAAAGTAAATTGTTTTGATTCTATCATTTAAGCATTTAATCATTGACACATTTAGAATACGGTTCCACTAAAATAACAGTGACGCCTTTGTTTATAACTTGTTAAACCATGCGATACTTTTTTTCATTTCTGATTAAAAATCATTTCTTCTTCCTCTTTCTTTTGTTAGAGATATTTTCTTTTTCTTTTATCATAAAACATAACAGATATCAGGGATCAAAAATTATAAACGGAACTAATCAAGTTACAGGTTCATTTTTTACCGGTGCAAATAATGTTTCTGACTATTTTAAACTTTCTGCAATCAATCGTGAACTTTCTGAAGAAATTGCAAAATTAAAAACCACTTCAATAAATCAAATAAATATTGCTGATTCTATAGTAATTCAACCAGATACTAATTATAGATTTATAAGTGCAAAGGTTATTAATAATTCTACAAATCGTCGTAGTAATTACCTGATGCTTAATAAGGGTAGTAATCACGGAATAGAAGCAGATATGGGTGTTGTTTCAAATAAAGGAATTGTGGGAATAGTAATTGGCGTTTCAGAAAATTATTGTACTCTTATGTCTGTTATCCATAAAAACGCTAAAATAAGTGCCAAAATCAAGAAAAATTTACAATTGATAAATTTAATCTGGAACGAAAACTCATACAAAAATGGAACTCTTACAGATATTCCAACTCATATTAATCTTAAAAAAGGAGACACAATTATTACAAGTGGTTTTTCACTTATTTTTCCTGAAGGCATAATGATAGGAACTTTTGAAAATTATAAAACCGATAAAGGAGAAAGCTTAAATAGTGCTGTTTTGAATTTTTCAACCGATTTTAATAATTTGAACTATGTTTATGTAATTCAAAATATAAACAAAAAAGAACAAATAAAGCTAACAAAGGATTCGCAACATGAATAATATTATTACAAAAAATATTCTTCGTTTTATTGTATTAATATTGATACAGGTATTGATATTGAATAATATTAAATTTGACGGGTATTTGAATCCGTATTTTTATATTATTTTTATCCTGTTACTTCCTCTTGAAACACCAAAATGGTTACTTTTGGTTTCTGCATTTTTATTAGGTCTTGGTGTAGATTTCTTTATGAAATCTATAGGAATAAATGCAGCAGCATCAGTACTTGTTGCATTTATACGACCGGGTTTAATAAACTATTTATCTACAGGTAAAGACATTGAACCAAATATGCATGCCGGAATAAAAGATTTTGGCTTCAGATGGTTTTTTTCTTATTCTTTGGTTTTAGTATTTGTCCATAATTTTGTTTTATATTTCCTTGATATTTTTAGTTTTAACGAATTTTTTATCACTTTTTACAAAGTATTGCTTGGTACAGCTTTTACTTTGTTTTTAATTATTATTTCTCAATATTTATTTACAAACATGAAAAATAAATAGCAAAAAAATAAATTAACTGAAAAAATATCAAATATGAAAAAATATTTACTACTTATAGCAGCAATTGCTTTATTTACCTCTTGTGCAAATAAAAATAATTTTTCTATCAAAGGAACATTTAATGGCGACGAAAACAGTAAATTGTATTTAATTCAATATGTTGATGGTAATAAAATAATTTGCGATTCAACGAATACCAAAGAAGGTAATTTTACTTTAAACGGTTATGTCGATTTTGTTGAAATGTTTTATATCACTATTGAAGGAAAAAAATCAAATACTCCCATTTTTGTTGAACCTTCAGAAATTAGTATTAAAATGACAATTGATACAGCAGAAAAAGTAGAGGCTGTAATTTCCGGATCATCTGCACAAAAAAATTACGATTCTTTTAACAAACAAATGGATGGTTTTAAGGAGATTGATAAAAATATTTATAAAATTTACAAAGAAGCAAAAGAAGCAAAAGATGAACAAAAACTTAATTATACCGATTCTCTTTTTAATAAAAATGATGAGGCAATAAAGGAGTTCCTTGTTTCTTATGCCTATAACAATAATAAAAATGTAGTTTCAATATATATTATTTACAGTAACTCTTATCGTTTTAACCTTAAAACACTTGATTCAATAACAAGTAATTTTGATAAATCAATTCATGTCTCCACATATTATAATAAACTTGTCGGAAGAGTGAAAGTTTTGAAAAGAGTTGATATTGGACAGCCAATTGTTGACTTTACATTAAATGATACAAGCGGAAATCCAATTACTTTATCTTCATTAAAAGGCAAATATTTATTAATGGATTTTTGGGCATCCTGGTGTAGTCCCTGCATAAGAGAAAATCCAAATATTGTAGCAGTTTATAATGATTACAAAGATAAAGGTTTTGATATAATAGGTATCTCGTTTGATAAAGATGTAGAAAAATGGAAGAAAGCAATAATTGATGGTAGCCTCGCATGGACACAGGTTTCTGATCTTAAAAGATGGAATTGTGAAGCCGGAAAATTATACGGAGTAAGATCAATTCCTCATAGTGTATTAGTCAATCCTGACGGAATTATCATAGCAAAAAACCTACGAGGCGAAAAACTCAGAGAAAAAATTTCGGAATTACTTGATTGATAATGATATTAAAAAAGCCCCACCAAAATATTGATGAGGCTTTTTATATTCTAATTCTTATAATTTATTATTGTGCAATAAATTCATAAGTGGGAACCGGTCCATCTAAAATTAAATTAAATGTATATACACCGGGAGCCGGTATTGGAATATCCACACCACCCTGAACAAGAAATCCGTCAGGAGGATCATTATCTCCAAGGTTTACATCCCATGAATCGTTAGCTCTGAATTTAAATCTGTTGTCTGTTGCATCAGGTACATCATAAGTTAAAGTAAGATAGTTGTTTTCAGCATCCCATTCCATATCAATATCTTCTGCCCAACTGGTAAATTCACCAATTACACCCCAGTTTTCTGCAGTATATGACCATGTAAGGTTGTTGATATCAACTACTACCTGATAACCGCCAGGACCCGGAACAGTAAGATTTCCTGCACCTGGATCTGTATCTAAGATTAACGAATCAGCACCAACACCATAGTTAGTATGATCCCAATCAGGATCAGAGGTAAATTTAAATTCATAAGTTCCACCTTCGGGGAAATACAAATATCCTGTAAAAATACCATCATTGTTGAATGAGTAAATATTAGGTGCATCGGCAGGTGACCATCCCTGATAGTCGCCGGGAACCCAAAGTTTAGGATAATCTCCACTGCTACTTTCGTAAGGTGTAGCGTTAAAGGTGAATACAGTTGAATAGAGATCAGAATAAGTTGTTTCATTATTTATGTAAGCATAAACTTTAAATTCTATATCTCTCGCAACACCTGTTTCCAGTTTTAAACTAAGTAGTTTAGAATTCATTTCAGCTACGGTGAGTGAAAATGAAGTTTCAGTAGTACTTCCGATTTCTTTCATATCATTGAAACTGCTATCGGCAATATCCATATAAATAATATATTTAACAGATTCAATATCTGAAAGATCGTAGGTTGCAGCAGTCCATTGAAATGTTGCAAAAATACTATCGGCATTTTCTTCCAATAATATAAATTCAGAACCATTTTCAGGTGCTAATATTGTAGGTTCTACAGCTTGGCTCATATCAAGTACAGGATCTTTTAACTGCTTTTCGCAGGAATAAAGTAAACCAAGTCCTATTATTGTAATTAATATTAATGTTGTTTTTTTCATATCAATTTTTTTTATGTTTTTAATAACCCGGGTTTTGAATAAGATTTGGATTAGCTCCTAAATCAGCATCCGGAATTGGAAAAAGATTGAATTTAGAATCAGTAGCTGTACCATCATGAGAATTTCCTTTCCATGGCCATAAATAATCACCACCGGTAAACAATCCATATCTGATTAAATCAGTTCTTCTATGACATTCCCAATGTAATTCTCTTGCACGTTCGTCAAGAATAAAATCAAGAGTAAGATCATTGGTAGAAATATTTCCGGATTCATCTCCATACGCTCTTTCTCTTAGCATATTTACATATTCTAATGCAGTTCCCTGATCTCCACCTGTGCCACCTCTAAGTACTGCTTCTGCATAAATAAGATAAACATCTGCCAAACGAAACATTGGAAAATCAGTATCAGGAAATGTAAGATCTGAACCATTTGATCCATCAGAATTAAGATTGGAAAATTTAGTAATAGCATAGCCATCGGTAAATAATGAAATGTCGTTGATTTCTAATTCTTGATTTTCGGTAAAGAAATTAGCTCGTGTATCTGTTTCACCTGTTATATCATCAAATTTATTTACAAATGCGCTGGTTGTACGAATACCTCCCCAGCCTCCATCAATTCCTAAACTATCGGGTGGCATATCGCCACCGGTAGCAGCGTGAATAATAAATGTTGTGCCGCCCCAAGTACGAGTATGTACTCCATCAAAGTTAATTGAAAAGATTACTTCATCTAAATAGGAATTATCCGCAAGGAAAAGATAATCATAATTATCTTCTATTGAATAACCTGCATCAATAAGTTTATTGCAATAAGTTAAACATTCGGTATATTTAGCTTGTCCAATATATACTTCAGCATTCATGTAAAGTTTTGCAAGAAGCATCCATGCAGCTCCTTTATCAGCGCGACCATATTCGTTTGCTCTGGCATTTACTAATATGCCTTCTAAACTTTTTAGTTCACTTTCGATATATGCATATAGATCGGCTCTTAGAATCTGTTCAGGGAAAAATGACCCTACTTGGTCTTCTTCTGTTACAAATGGAACATTACCGAATAAATCCAGTGCATGCCAGTAACTTAATGATCTAAGAAAACGAGCTTCTGCGCGATAAAATTGAATATTTGTTCTCAGATCACCGGAGACTTCGCGTTCATCAAGTTTTTCATCAGTTGTTTCACGAATAAATTCGTTACACGCTACAATCTGATAAAACAATCTATAATACATTGCCTGGATGAAAACATCGCTTGCTCCCCAAATTTGATAATGAAAATCTTTAATAGTTTGATCGTTCCAGCCAATTACAGCTTCATCAGTAGTAAATTCCTGATGATAAAAATATGCACGTAAATACTGGCTAAAACCTTCATCAATGCCACTAATATCAGGATTTCCTGCTGGACCTTCCTGTCCGGTTAATGCTAATCCGGCATATAGTTTTGCCAGAATTTGTTTATATGAAGCAGGGTCATCAAATACAACATTTGAAGTAACTACATCTTTATCGATAGGTACAGTATTAAGATCTTTTGTACAAGATGATAAAATTAGTAAGAGTCCTGCAATTGCTAATGAAATATTTTTTATTTTTTTCATAATTTTTTATTTTTTAGTCATTATTAATATTGAAGATTTATACCAAATACATAGATTCTTGGTCGGGGATAAATATTATTATCAAGTCCAACGGTTAATTCAGGATCTAAGCCCTGGTATTTAGTAATCACAAAAGCATTGTTTACAGTTGCCGATAAACTAAGATTTGCTTTACCTTTAATAATGTCTTTAAAAACATAGCTCAATTTAATGTTGTCCATTCTAAAGAATGAAGCGTCTTCGATGTAGTAATCAGAAAGATATTGTGGATTATCAAAATCAGTATCAAAAACATAAGAAGCTACATTTCCTAAATACGGTCCTTCAGGACGAAATAATCTTTCATAAATACCATTTTCGGAAGCTACATTATTGTAAACATAATTTCCAAAATTTGCTCTTCCTGAGAATGAGAAATCCCAGTTTTTGTATTTAATTTTTGATGAAATTCCGAAGAAGAAATCAGAAGCAGGTTTTTTGTAATGATATTTATCATCAGCTGTGATAACTCCATCTCCGTTTCTATCAACATACATTCCCTGTATTGGCATTCCTTCTGCATCATAAACTTGTTCAAAAACAAAAAATGAATTAGTGGAATATCCAACACTATTCATCTGAATATAGTTTCCAATACCACCGGATATACCGCCTGTTGGACTTCCGAGATAATTTGGATCATCAGAAGCGATTAATTTTGTAATTTTATTTACATTATAAGTAGCATTAAAACCTACTTCCCAAACTAAATTTTCTTTTACAATAGGTCTGGTAATAATTGAGAACTCAGCACCTTTGTTTTCCAAATCTCCTACATTTGTAAGAATAAAGTTTGTAAGATTTGTACCGGCAGGTACAGGAATAAAGTTGAGCAAATCATTAGTTTTTCTGATATAGAAATCTAAAGTGCCATAGAATCTGTCTTTTGCAAATCCATAATCCAAACCAATGTTATAAGTAGTGGTTTCTTCCCATTTTATATTTGCATCATATCCTTCCGGACGAAGTGTTGTATAAAACAAATTACCCAACTGATATTGTGCATTTACCTGCCCTGAAGTATAGCGAGGTAAATAAGGATAATCATTATCAAAAATATTTTGTTGACCGGTAATACCCCATCCAAGTCTTAATTTAAGATGAGATAATACATCTATATTTTTCATAAATGGTTCATCAACAATTTTCCATGCAAAAGCAGCAGCCGGGAAATATCCCCAATGTGTTTCCGGTGAAAATCGTGAAGATCCATCCTGACGAATAGAAGCAGTTAAGAAATACCTATCTTTAAAGTTATAATTTAAACGACCAAAAAATGAAACCAAATAATATTCTGTTGGATCATCAATTGTATCAGTTTGTGAAGGAGTATGAGCAATATCAGAGTTTATTGAATAATTTGTTCTCCAGAAATGTTGCCATGAATAACCGGCCATTAAATCTATTTTACTATCAATAGATTCTATGTTTTTTACATAATTAAAATAGAACTCTAATAATTCATTTTTCTTTTCTTGTTCATAATAATTATCTGTTCCTCCACCTGTTGCATCATTATAGCTCCATGCTGCATATTTAGGAACATAAATTGTTCCTTCTGCTTTTGAATGATCATAACCTACATTTAAGTTAGCTCTTAATTCAGGAAGAAAATGGAACTTATAATCAAGTTGTGCATTACCAATAAATCTGTTTACGTTGGAGATATCTTCTCTTAAATCTAAAAGAGCAACGGGATTAGTTGTAGATTGAACTACTGGATTTCCATTATCCTGTAACCATGCATAATAACCACCATAAGCAGTATCGCCACTTAAAACCGGTTTTGTCGGGTCAAATTGTATTGCACCGCCAATAGCACCACGATCAGCAAATCTATTATCAATAATCATGGTTTTTACATTTAAATCAACTTTTAAATGATCATCTAAGAAAGTAGGATTAATAGCTGCACCAATAGTAGTTCTTTTAATATTGTCGGTTTTTAAAATACCGTCATTATTAGAATGTCCAAGTGAAACTCTGAAAGGAATATTTTTGAAAGCTCCTATTGCACTTAAGTAATGATCCATGCCTATTGCATTTTCAAAAATTTCATCCTGCCAAAAAGTATTGGCATCACCTAACATCGAGACATGAGCAGGATATTTAGTTTCAACTAAACCTCTAAATTCATCAACTCCCAAGACATCAATTGTTCTTGTAGGAGTTGAAAGTGAAAAATTTCCTGAATAATTCAAATTAAGTGAAGAGCCTCCTTTACCTTTTTTACCTTTTTTAGTGGTAATGATAATAACACCATTAGAAGCTCTTGAACCATAGATTGCTGTTGCAGAAGCATCTTTCAAAACGGTAAAAGTTTCAATGTCGTTAGGGTTGATTGTATTGAGCGGGTTTCTCATACCTGAGATACCATCAGTAGCAACAGGAACTCCATCAATAACATAAAGCGGATCGTTACTTGCACTGAGTGAAGATCCTCCTCTGATACGAATTGTTGCTTCACTTCCCGGTGCTCCGCTACCGGTAGTTATTTGAACACCGGCAATTTTTCCCATAACCAATTCGGTTGGGGAGGTTATTGCACCTGTGTTAAATTCTTTACTGTCAACAGCAGTAATTGAACCGGTTGCATCTTTTTTCTTTTGAACACCATAACCGACTATAACAAATTCATCAAGCCTGGTTGTTTGAGTTATTAATGCAACATTTACTACTGTGTTAGGTTGAACAATTATTTCCTGAGTTTCATAACCCATAAAGGAAAAGATTAATGTTGTATTTGGAGCAACTTCAATATTATAGTTACCATTAATATCAGTAACTGTTCCTTGAGTTGTTCCTTTTATTACAACAGAAGCGCCTGGAAGAGTTGTTCCGTCTGTAGCATCTGTAATTGTTCCTGTTACCTCAGCTTTTTGTGAAAACGCAGTAAAGGAACTAAAACAAATTATTGCTAAAAACAATAATAGTTTTTTAATTAGAAGTTTTGTCATAATACTTGTTTTGGTTTATAGATTAACTTATTACTAATTTTATTTTAATAAATGTAAAAGTAATAAAGAAGTCTTGAAATACAAGGTTTTGTCGGTTTTTTTTGAGATTATTCAATGCAAACGTTTGAGAAATAATTTGTTAAAAATCTATAAATTATTCTATTTCAAAAAAATAAATTCAAACTTATTTGACAATTATTAAAAATAATACTAAATTTGCGGTAAGATAAAATTATTATTAACTAAAAATGGAAAATTATGAAAAATTTTACTCTTAGAATTATTACATTCTGCATGTTCCTTTTAATGGGAACTCACTTAATGGCACAAATGCCTGATGCCATAACTATTGAACCTGATAACGCAACAGCATTTGATGAAATTACATTAACATTAGATGTATCATTAACATGTCCTGATTCAGCTTTATTTAATGCTGATTCGGTTATGATGCACTCCGGTATTAATCTTGATGGAGCTGCATGGTCCAATGTAATTGCATTTGATGCATTTGGTGCTAACGACCAACAACCAAAATTAGTGTATGTTGGTACTTATGTTTCTCCTGCTATTAGCATTTCACCTGCAACTGCTACGGCATGGGATGAAATTACCCTAACACTTGATGCAAAATTATCATGTCCTGACAGTGCTTTATTTAATGCTGATTCAGTTATGATGCATTCAGGAGCTAATATTGATGGAGCTGCATGGTCTAATGTAGTTGAGTTTAATGGTTTAGGTGCTAATGGACAACAACCAAAACTTATTTCTAATGGTGACACTACATGGTCAATTACTTTTATACCGGCTGATTTTTACGGTATTGAAGAAGGAGCAGTTGTAACTCAAATCAATTGTGTTTTTAATGGCGGAGACTGGTCATTAGGCGAAGGTAAAGACTTTGATGATGAAGGAAATTGTACAGATTTTGCAATTCCTTTGGGTGCACTGGATTTGTATAAATGGGCAATAACTTTTACTCCTGCCGATTTTTATGGTGTAGAAGAAGGAAGTGTTGTTACAGCTATTAATTGTGTTTTTAACGGCGGAGATTGGTCAGCAGGCGAAGGCAAAGACTTTGATGAAGAAGGAAATTGTATAGATTTTCTGATTCCGTTAAGCGGTGTTGGTATTGAGGAAGGACTTGAAATAAATACATATAATCTTTATCCAAATCCTGTTGAAAAAGAACTCAACATTGAAAATTTAAAAGATGTAAATAAAATCGAAATTTTTACTGTTACAGGAGAAAAAGTAATAATGCTCGAAAATATTTCATCAGCTAAAGTTACAATCAATACTGCCGACTTACAATGCGGTTTATATTTTGTAACAATTCATAGTAACAATAATGTTCAAACAACTAAATTTATAAAGAACTAAATTTGTTCTTTAATCATGTAAAAAAAACCCGATGTGAAAATATCGGGTTTTTTTATTTTATATTTAAAAGTTGTCTTGCATTAGAGAAAATCGTATTTTTGTATAAAATTTCTATAAATGATAACAAAAGAAAAATTAATAAAACACGTAAATAAATTTCCAGCTAAATTATCAATAGATGAATTGATAGATAGACTTATTTTCGTGGAAAAATTAGAAAAGCGAATTGAGCAATCAAAAAAGAATGAAACAATAACTGAACAAGAATTGGAAAACGAAATGAAAGAATGGTTCAAATAAGATGGCTAAAAGATGCAAAAACTGATCTAAAAGAAATTTTTGATTACATTTCGCTGGATTCAAAAAGGTATGCAAGACTTCAAGTAGAGCGAATACAACAACGTACGAAAATATTGAAATTTCATCCTAACCTTGGAAAAATCGTTGGTGAAATTGACAATCCTAAAATTAAAGAAATAATTGAAGGAAATTACCGGATAATTTATAGGAATGTGAACGAAAAACGAATTGATATTTTGTTGGTTCATCACGAAGCGAGGGATTTAAAAAGACGCTTAATAAAATAAAAACAAAATCTAATTATTATGAAAATGATAAAATTCTTATTGATGCTTGTGGTCTTTTTTACGACGACTTATCAATTAACTTCTCAAACCATTTATTCTGACCCCGCTTTACCAAATGCTGATGAAGCTGTTACGGTTTATTTTGATGCTACTTCTACTCCCTTAGAAGGTTATTCGGGAACTCTTTATACCCATACCGGTGTTATTATTGAAGGTAATTCAAATTGGGCTCATGTTATCGGTAGTTGGGGAAACAACAGCACTCAACCACAATTAACCTCTTTGGGTGATAATTTGTTTAAGCTTGATATATTGTCAACAATAAGAGATTTTTATGATGCCGGAATTTCAGAAAATATTGTTAAGATGGCTTTTGTTTTTAGAAGCGAAGATGCAGGAACACAAACACAAGACCTTTTTCTTGAAGTTTTTGGATCAGGATTAAATGTTAGCATTACCATTCCCGATCAATCAGGTTTTATTGTTGAACCCGGAGATGAAATTATTGTAGAAGCAAATGCCATAGATTCCGATTCTTTGAAATTATTTCATGATGATATTCTTATTTCGTTTACTACGGAAATTTTTCTTCGTGACACGCTATATCCTACCGATCCCGGAACTCATTGGGTTAAAGTAATTGCTTCAACAACTACTGCCGCTGTAGCTGATTCATTTTTTTATTATGTTAGAGGTGAGGTAACTATTCAGGAGCTCCCTGATGACATAAAAGACGGAATAAATTATATCAATGATACAACAGTTACTCTTTGCCTTTTTGCTCCTTTTAAGGAATTTGTTTTTGCAATTGGTGATTTTAATAATTGGGAATTATCCGAAGAATATAATATGAAAAAAACTCCTGACGAAAATAGATATTGGATTGAAATTAGCGGACTTATTCCTCAACAAGAGTATATTTTTCAGTATTTTATTGATGGTGAAATAAAAATTGCTGATCCTTATACTGATAAAACCAGCGATCCCTGGAACGATCATTATATCAGCAATAGTGTTTATCCAAATCTTATTAGTTATCCTGATGGAAAAACTACAGGAATTGCAAGTGTGTTTCAAACGGCACAAGACGAATATCAGTGGCAAAACACAAGTTTTATTCCCGCAAAGGACGAAGACCTGATTATTTACGAAATGCTGGTACGAGATTTTACTACAGAGCATACTTACCAGTCTCTTATTGATAAACTTGATTATTTTGAAAACCTTGGCGTGAATGTTATTGAAATGATGCCCACAAACGAATTTGAAGGAAACAGCAGTTGGGGATATAATACATCATTTTATTTTGCTCCTGATAAATATTATGGTCCGAAAAATGATTTAAAACAATTTATTGATGAATGTCATGGCAGAGGAATTGCTGTTTTTATCGATCTTGTATTAAATCATTCTTATGACCAGTCACCTTTTGTTCAGATGTATTTTGATGGTAGTAATCCTACCGAAGAAAATCCATGGTATAATGTTCAATCTAATTTTACAAATACTGCTGCACACTGGGGCAACGATTTTAATCACGAAAGTATATACACTCAGCAACTTGTTGACAGCATCAATGCATACTGGATGACAGAATACAAAGTAGATGGTTTTAGATTTGATTTTACAAAAGGTTTCGGGAATAATATTAAAGGACCGGACGATCCGTGGGGCAGTAAATATGATGCTGACAGGATTGCTCTTTTAAAAAGAATGTACGACGAAATTATCCAAAGAAATCCCAATGCAAAAGTGATATTTGAACATCTCGCAGAAAATTCGGAGGAAAAGGAATTAGCTAATTATGGAGTTTTGCTTTGGGGAAACTCAAATTATAATTATGGTGAAGCAAGTATGGGGTGGACTAATAATTCAAACTTTTCGTGGATATCTTATAAGCAGCGTAATTGGAACGATCCTCATGTTGTTGGTTATATGGAAAGCCATGATGAAGAAAGACTGATGTTTAAAAATTATTCGTATGGAAATTCAAGCGGCGATTATAATACAAAAGATACAGCAACGGCTCTTGAAAGAATGGCTTTGGTTTCAAGCTTTTTTTATACAATTCCCGGACCTAAAATGATATGGCAATTTGGAGAACTCGGCTACGATTATTCTATTGATTTTAATGGTCGCTTGGGCGAAAAACCTGTGAGATGGGATTATTACGATCAATATCAGCGTAAATATTTGCATGATGTGATTTCAATTCTTATGGATTTAAAGGTGAATGAAGACATTTTTGAAACAGAAGATTTTTCTCTCAGTTTGACTGGTGCGATGAAAAGAATCGAACTTAATCACGAAAGTATGAACATGAGAATTATCGGAAACTTTGGTGTTACAATTTCTTCTATCAATCCAAATTTTGCTCATACAGGTGAATGGTTTGAATTGTTTACCGGCGATACTTTGGATGTTTCAAATGTTACTTCAAATATTGAATTACAAGCTGGTGAATACAGAATTTATTCTGATGTTTTTATTGAAATACCTGAAATCGGAACCGGAATAGAAAATCCTGATAAAGAAAAAAATAAGATAAGTAATGTTTATCCTAATCCTTCAAGTAACGAATTTAATATTGTTTTTAATCTTAGCGAGAATGAAAATGTAACACTTAAAATTTTCAATTTATTTGGACAGGAGGTAAAAACAATTGTTGATTTAAAATTACCAAAAGGAAAACATAAATTCCTTTGGAATGCTGAAAATACAGGTGGTTCAAAAGTTTCTCCCGGATTATATTTTTACAATTTATCTTATGGAAATAAGCGGGAAATAAATAAACTAATTTTGAGGTAAAAAAAATTTAAAAATATATTGTCGGTAAAAATAAAACATATATCTTTGCCCCACTTTTGAAAAAAATTCCTCATTAGCTCAGTTGGTTAGAGCATCTGACTGTTAATCAGAGGGTCCTTGGTTCGAGTCCAAGATGAGGAGCAAATAACAAAAAAGCCACATATTAAATGTGGCTTTTTGTTTTTTAATTAATACTAAATTTTATTCTCATACTTCTTTACGACTCTACGTTTATTGTGTTTGTTATTTGGTGATTTAAGGGGACTTCTATTTGTTTCTTAAAAGAAATGAATTAATAGAAGTCCCCTTAATAAAAATTTGATTAACTTTTACGGGGAACGACTCCATTCAGGAGATCATCTTAAGCATATTTATTTCTTTGTCTTTCAGAAAACGCCATTTTCCGCGTGGAATATCTTTTTTTGTCAATCCTGCAAAAGATACTCTGTCCAATTTTTTTACTTCATAACCCTGGCTTTGAAAAATTCTTCTGATTATCCGGTTTTTACCGGAATGAAGTTCAATTCCAATTTCTTTATTATCAAGAGAACCTGTAATATAAGCAATTTTATCCGCTTTCACAAAACCATCTTCAAGATCAATCCCTGTTGCAATTTTTTCAAGATGAATCATTTCGAGAGGCTTATCAAGAACTGCATAATAGATTTTTTTCATTTCATGTTTCGGATGAGTAAGTTTTTTTGCCATATCTCCATCATTGGTAAATAATAATAATCCTGTCGTTTCTTTGTCAAGACGCCCCACAGGATATATTCTTTGCGGACAAGCATTTTTAACTAAACTCATTACAGTCTTTCTTTCAAAAGGATCATCTGTAGTTGTGATAAATCCTTTAGGTTTGTTTAACAAAATATAAACATGGCTTTCACTTGAAAGAATTTTTTTATTGTAAGTAACCATATCAATACTTGAAACTTTTGTTCCCATATCTGTAACAACTTTGCCGTTAACTCTGATTTTACCGGCTTCTATTAATTTATCTGCTTCGCGACGCGAACAAGTGCCGGAGTTTGCAATAAACTTATTCAGGCGCATTAAATCATCTCCCAAAGTATTTTTTATCGGATTTTTTTTCTTTACAGGTTTTTTGTCATCATTTTTTATTTTTGATGATGAACTATTTTTATTTTTTATGAATTTTGAAAAATCACCGTAGTGTTTTTGTTGATTATTTTTCTTTCCCTGAGCCATTTTTCTATTATTTGGAATTTGCAAAGTTATCAATATTTTGCTTACTTTAATTAGTACATGAAGAGCTAAAATAATTTTAAATTTTAGTAATTTTAAATTTTTATTATTACTTTAGTAACTTCTATTCTTTTAAAGGAATAATTATAAGAATCATAAATATTAACTAAAAATTTTATCATGAGAGTTTGTTTTATTTCTACCTATCCCCCCACAGAATGTGGAATAGCCACATATACTAAGTATCTGTCTGATGCAATTAGAGAATGTGAAAAAGAAGTATCAATAGTTAGTCAGAACGGAGCAAAAGGTGAAAATGTTTTTCCGGTTTATACACCATTAGATAATGATATTTCGGTGAAATTGTTTCATGTTGCCTCAAAACTTACACCAGATATTATACAAATTGAACATGAATATGGTTTGTTTGGTTCAGATGCAGGTGTTCAGATAACGGATTTTCTTTTAAGATGTAAACTTGCCGATTTACCAACTGTTACTACTTTACATACTGTTTACAAAACAATTGACCGTTCACAGGGAATTATTCTTGAAAGTATATTATCAAGTAGTTCAGCTATTATTGTTCATGAAAATTATCAAAAAGAAACTTTGGCAAAATATTTTCCCGAACATGATGAAAAAGTTTTTGTTCAGCCTCATGGTATTAGAGAAGTACAAATACGAAATGATGCAAAAAAATTATTAGGATTAGAAGGTAAAAAAGTACTTCTTTTAGTCGGGTATTTTCGCCCTACAAAACAATTTCATAAAATCGTAGAAATATTTCCCAAAATTGCAGAAAAACTTGATGACGTTGTTTTGGTAATTGCAGGTAAAATGAGAGGTCTCGAATT
This sequence comes from Bacteroidales bacterium, assembly GCA_021107915.1. Lineage (GTDB taxonomy): Bacteria > Bacteroidota > Bacteroidia > Bacteroidales > JAIORY01 > JAIORY01. Next base: position 28,350 of record JAIORY010000210.1, read on the forward strand.
TTATGAGTATCAAAATGAGTTTTTTAATCTGATAAATAATTCTCCTGCTTTTGATAAAATACAGGTTTTACGCGGACAATTTCCACAACATACTTTTGATATAATTTTGAATTCGGCAGATGTACTTGCAATGCCATATAGCGTTGGTGCTCAAAGTGGAATTCTTGCACAGTCGGCTGCTTTTCATCTCCCTGTGGTTACTTCCGATATTCCAAGTTTTGTAAAATGGAATGACGAAATTAAAGGTGGATTAACAGCTCATAATGATGATGAATATGTTAAACACATTATTAAAATTCTTTCTGATGACAATTATGAAGAATCATTAAGAAAAAATATAAAAAAGAATACTGCAAGCAGAAAATGGTATGAAATTGCTAAAGAGCATATTAAGATTTATGAGAAAGTGATTAAAGTACCTTACGGCAGAGGAAGATATTTTTATATCCC